>USGM01000049.1 GCA_900554205.1 uncultured Lachnospiraceae bacterium | reverse complement strand
ATGTGCATAAGGCAGCGGAGCATAAAGAATGGAGGCTGGAGTATATGACATTACAACAGAAGTACAGGGAAGAATACGAGGCCGGGGTACAGGATGGAATGGAGCAAGGCATAGAGCGTGGACGGGCGCAGGGAAAGGAGCAGGGGCTGCAAAGCGCCGCAGTGAGGCTGTTCCGAATGCAGATGCCGGTTGAGCAGATTGCGCAGGCGGTGGGCGAGGAAACGGAAACGGTTGAAAAGTGGCTGGCGGAAGAAGGCGGGCGATAGGAATGGGAGCCGCGCTTCTTCCGCTGCCGGGAGCAAAAGCTGATCAGAGCTTTCAACCCTAATATCATGCCAGCAGAAGCGCCCCTACGGTGACGCTGTAGGGTGCGAGGTGGAGCTTTTCCTGCGGGATAAAACGGCTTTTGGCAGATGCTACGTTTTTGGGCGCTGCGTGGGAATTGACAGCGTCAAGGTCAGCGCAAAGCGTGTAGAGTGTACCGGACTGCACCGGGCGGTCAATGCATAGATGAACGTCGTGCGCGGTATCTGCGAGGTTGACCAGCTTGACATAAAGAGTGCTGCTATCCTCGGAAAGCGTTGCGGAGGTGCAGATCGAGCCTCCCTCAGTGCATACGGACACTTCGGCAAGCTTCGTCCCGATGTTGGTGGAAAATAGCTGCTGCACATAATAGCTCGGTGTGCCGTAGGCACTGTCATTATCGAACCAGATCAGATCCGGCTGCCACTGCTGATGTCCGGTGCGGGCAAAAAGAGGTGCATAGCAGGTCATCACGACATGGTCGCTGTTCTTTTCAACGCCGGTCAGGAAAGCGGCTTCACACAGAGCGGCATACCAGTTGCATACACGCTTCGGCGTGGATTCATCCGTGTGGGCGGCATATTCTCCCGCGAATACCTTTGGAAGGCTGCGGTCGTAATTATCATATCTGTGAAGATTCTCAAGGAACCATTCCGGCGATTTATAGAAATGTTCATCCACGGCATAGGCCTTTTCCGGATTCTCCCGCATCCAGCGGTAGGCAGTATCAAAGTCTTCGCCTTCGGCTGTCCAGCCGGCACAGGTGATCAGACGGATTTCGGGGTGCTTCTCGGAGAGTACCCTCTGAAACGCTTCATAGCGCTCAAAATAGACAGCTCCCCACTGTTCATTGCCGATGCCGATGTATTCCAGACCAAAGGGCTCGGGATGTCCCATATCGGCACGCTTCTTTCCCCAGAGGGTTTCCGTAGAGCCGTTGGCAAATTCAATCAGATCGAGAACATCCTGAATCCATTTATCCAACTCGTCCATAGGTGCCAGAAGCGATTCATGCCATTGACAGGTCATGCCGCAGTTGATGACAGGAACAGGCTTTGCGCCGAGATCCTCACAGAGACAGAAATATTCATAGAACCCGATGCCGTAGGACTGGTAGTAGTCGGCGGAGGACTGCCCGTTGATCTGGTATTCCTCCATCTGCCAGCGGTTCCAGTTTGTGCGGCGTTCGGTGAGAGCGCCGACAGTATCCTTCCAGCAGTACATATTGTCGAAGCTACGTCCCTCGACAATACAGCCGCCGGGAAAACGCATAAAGCGGGGATGAAGGTCTGCAAGCAGCTCTGCCAGATCACGGCGCATACCGTTCGGTCTGTCATGGAAGGTATCTGCGGGAGAGAGGGAAATCAGATCAAGATCCACGGCTCCTTCTGACTCCAACAGAAGCTCCGGGTAAACCTGCTTGCAGGTTCCGGTGGCAGTGATCGTGAGGTTGTACTTTGACCAGCCGTGAGCGGCGCGCACCAGTGAAAAACTGCGGTTTCCGTAGAGGGTGCCGTGCGAGTCTGCAAAGCGGATATTGAGCTTTACAGGCACAGTGTTTCTGGCATAGCAGGAAAAGCGGAAGACCTGTCCTTCGCGGACGGCAAAGCCTTCGTTACAGAAGCCGAGATTGCGCAGCCCGCAGCCTGTCTCGCCGGAAAGATGGGCATAGTGGCTGTGTGCCTTGCTCAGCGGGAAACGTGTGCCGATGGAAAAGGAGATATCGCCGATGGCCTCCCAGCACATTTTATGGACATCATGAGTGGCATCCGCCTCGGGGGGATTCACCTCTCTGGTATAATATTCAAAGGAGCGGTTCGCAATCAGCTCCGCATACAGTCCGCCGTCACCACCGTAGTTGATGTCCTCGAAGAAGATTCCGTAGAGCATAGGGCTTACTTCTCGACGCGCGCCGTCTGTTTTAATGTCGATTACAATTTTTTCACGCTGCATAGTTTTCCTCATTTCCATAGATTATTCGTACTGAATAAATACATCGTATCACAAAATTCCGGAAGAGAAAATAAATAATGAAATTTATTGCTTTTTATGTTATACTTGTATACATCATGGCAAGAAAGAGAGGTAACGTAAAATGGAACTTGAAACATTGAGGAACGATATGGTAGCAGCAATGAAGGCGAGAGATAAAGAGCGGAAGGATGCGATTTCTTCGCTTGTTTCGGCAGTGAAAAAGGTGGCAATAGATGAAGGCTGTAGAGAGGATGTCCCTTCAGAGCTGGTTGACAGAGTGATTATCAAGGAGCTGAAGACCGTGAAGGAACAGCTGGATTCCTGTCCCGCAGAGCGCACGGATCTGATGGCGGAATATCAGAAGCGCTATGACGTTATTTCTGAATATGCACCGAAGATGATGTCCCCGGAGGAGGTAAAGGCTTATATTGAGAGCAATTTTGCAGAGCTTGTCTCCACAAAGAACAAAGGACAGATCATGAAGGCAGTCATGGGCGTGCTGAAGGGGAAGGCAGACGGCAAGGTAATCAATGAGACTGTCGCGGAGCTGTGCAAGTAAGAACAGGCGTATAAAGTGGAAAACTAAGGGAAAATGGAAAGTGGAAGAAGGAGGTATGTCTATTGAGGAAGAACGAACAACATTTGGATGAATATGCAATTCTTTGCAGGGAAGCAGACAAACTGGATCCCGCACTTTTTGATAAATATGATGTACAGAGAGGGCTGCGCGACAAGAACGGAAACGGAGTTGTCACCGGCCTGACGAACATTTCAAGAATAGAGTCCTTTAAGATGGTGGACGGAGTGAAGACACCGTGTGAAGGAAAACTGTGGTATCGTGGCTATGACTGTATCGAACTGGTAAACGGCTTCAAGGGCAGACACTCCGGTTTCGAGGAAGTTGCCTATCTTCTCCTGTTCGGACAGCTTCCGACAGAGCAGCAGCTGAAGGAGTTCAGAGACATTCTGGCATCCCATCGGACGCTGCCGACCAATTTTACCCGGGATGTCATTATGAAGGCACCGAGCAGTGACATTATGAATTCGCTGACGAGGAGTGTGCTGACGCTTGCCTCCTATGACAAGAATTGCTGTGACACGACGATTGAGAATGTGCTCCGGCAGTGTATCGGGCTGATCAGTGTATTCCCGATGCTGTCGGTTTATGGCTATCATGCATATAACCATTATCAGAATGACGAGAGTATGTATATTCACCGCCCGTCGAGAAAGCTGTCTACAGCAGAAAATCTGTTGATGATGCTTCGTCCGGACAAGAAGTATACAGAGCTTGAGGCGAAGGTGCTGGATATTGCACTGGTACTTCATATGGAGCATGGCGGCGGTAATAACTCCACATTTACAACCCGTGTCGTGACCTCCTCCGGCTCGGATACTTATTCCGTGATTGCTGCGGCACTGTCCTCCTTGAAGGGACCGAGACACGGCGGCGCTAATATCAAGGTTGTGGAGATGATGCGCGATATCGAGGCTAATGTGAAGGATTGGGGTGACGAAGAGGCAGTCAGAGTTTATTTAAAGAAAATTCTGAACAAGGAAGCCTTTGACGGCAAGGGACTGATCTATGGTATGGGTCATGCGGTCTACTCGCTTTCCGATCCGAGAGCGCAGGTATTTAAGGGCTTTGTACAGAAACTTGCGGAGGCAAAGGGAAGGAATAAGGATTTCGCACTTTATTCCATGATAGAGCGCCTTGCCCCGGAGGTTATCTCGGAGAAGGCGCGCATCTATAAGGGTGTCAGTGCGAATGTGGACTTTTATAGCGGTTTCGTCTACAGTATGCTGGAAATCCCGCTGGAAATGTATACTCCGATCTTTGCAATCGCAAGAATCGTCGGCTGGAGCGCACATCGTCTTGAAGAGCTGATCAACATGGATAAGATCATTCGTCCTGCCTATAAGAGCATCATGACTGAGCGGGAGTATGTGGATATAGACCACAGATAAGAGTAGCCATCTCGTCGGCAGATTCTTTTGTTCCTTTGAGAATCCATGCAATGTAAATATTATAGAGAGAACCGGAAAAAGCCTGAAGGGTATAGTAATAAGCTATACCCTTTTCTTCTGTGTAATACGTATTAATAATATAGTCTGTCAGACGCTGCAACAGAACGGAACCCATGTTGCATTTCAGGAGGCAGCGTATAAAGTCGGCATGATTACTGAAATATTCATAGCAGTGAAGCATGTTTCTGTAATCATTGTAGCTGCCTTTGTCAAGCCATTTTTCCACATCCCGCCTGTAGTTGTCAAGAAGGTCGGAGAGATGGGAGAGAAGCACGTCATCAATTGATTGGTAGTTGCGGTAGTAGGTCATACGCGAAATGCCAGCCTCCGCAGCCAGCTCCGTGATGGAAATGGAGGACAGGGGCTTTTCCTGCAGCAGTCGCATAAGAGCCTGTACCAGACAGTTTTTCGTGTACTTCATAGCTTATATCTTGAATTTCTTCATATGCTCGGACAGTGCGACGGCAGCAGCGGAAACATCGTCCGCACTGGAAGCGACAACATGGCTGTCCTCAGAGAGCTGTCTGGATGCCTCTGTAAGGTTCTCCGTGGAAGCGAGAATTTCTTCTGTGCTGGCTGACTGTTCCTCGGAAAGTGCAGCAATGTTTGTGGCCACATCATCCACATGAGCGATCTCGGTAACAATTTCGGAGATCATATTGTCTGTCTCGGTAACATTTTCATAAATTCGCTCAAATATACCGCAGGAGACTGTAATTTTCTCGGAATTTTCCTTGATATGGGTAACACTTTCCTCTGTCTGCTGTACCATATAGGAAACCTGTGAATTTACCTCGTTAATCGTCTCGGAAATCTCGGATGCGGAGGAAGCGCTGACCTCTGCAAGTTTACGGATCTCCTCGGCAACAACTGCAAAGCCACGTCCGGCATCACCGGCTCTGGCAGCTTCAATCGCGGCATTCAGAGAGAGCAGGTTCGTCTGGTCGGAGATGTCGCTGATGATACCTACCATGGTATTGATCTTTTCGGTGGAGGTGCCTACCTTGTCAACGATTGCCTCCAGCTGTTCCATAGCGGAGACAATGGATGACATTGCCTTATTTACGCCCTCCATGTCTGCACGTCCCTGAGAGGCAACGGTGACGGTCTGTTGCATGTTTTCCTTTGCACGGCTGCTCTTCTGGTTGGTCTCATCCACAACGCCTGAGAGGGTGGTGGCATGGAGTGCAAGATCCTGAACACCGGTTGCAAGCTGGTTCAAGGTTGTCCTGACATCGTTCATGGAGTCCGCCTGCGAGTTCGCGGCCTGATTCAGAGCGTCGGAAATCTTCTTGGTTGTTGCACTGGAATTTCCCAGCTGATCGGAAACGCTGTGTATATCGAGAATGATGCTACGCATAATTTCTACAAAGTTGTTCAGGGAGCGACCCATGAGCGCAATTTCGTCATTTCCCTTTACCGTGACGGCGGCAGTGAAGTCACCGTCGGTAATTGTAGTAAGCGTATCGGTAAGCTTTTTCATCGGCCTCATAGAGCTCTGCAGGAAAATGAAGATCACGGCAACGACCAGCAGGATGACAACTGTGAATACACCGATGATCAGCGTGAGCAGATTGTTCAGCTTTGTGAGCATCGCAGCCTGATTGATATAGGCAGCGAGGACGTAAGGCGTCTCATCGAGGAAGGACAGGATAACATAATATTGCTGATGTCCCTCTGAAACGGTAAACATCTCCGTATTGCCGGCATTGATCTGTGCAATAATATCTCCCATAAAGGTTCCGGGGGAATAGCTGTCCAGATCAGTATTATCGTATGTAGCGCTCGGATGAGCGGTGATCTTGCCGACGGTGGTGTCGACCATAAAAAGATGCCCTTCATCCATGATGGTGATATCCTTTACAAAGTTCTGCACAACCTCCAGCTTGGAGGCAATCAGGCTGAACTGGATAACGGCATTCTGAAGACTTTTGCTGCCGGAGGTTGTCAGAATGTTGTTTTCTACCGAGATGACCTTGCTTTCCGTTTCGATTTGAAACGCCTGAGTAGAATTCTCCAGCAGCATATCGCTGACATTGCTGTAGAGAATGACTGCAGTTACCGCAAATGCAGCGACCAGTAACGGCAGGATGACAAGCAGAAGCTTTTGGCTCAGACCCAAGGTTACTTTTTTCTTACTTTTTTGTGCTTTTGACATAGTGACCTCCCCAATACATTTTTTTTGAGAAAATTTTTGCAAAAATTTAATATAAAAATACCATATTTTCTGTTAAAATACAATTAGAAAAAGAAATCTTTATGGAATAATTTGGGAGGAGAGAGTCGTATGGGAACCGTTCTGGATTATATAAAAGAATATGGGAAATATTCTTTTCGGGAAATGCCTATGACGGAGGTTGACAGTCTGGCGTTGTGCCAGCTCTCTTATCTGAAATTCGACGGAATGGTTCCGGGAGTCCGGGAGAATCTTCCTTCCGTCACGCTGGAGAGCCTGAAGGCATACCCGGATTACGAGAAGCTGTTTGCGGATGTGCGCTACGAGGAAGTCAACCGTGCGCTGATTGAGGGAATGCTGGCGGGAAAAAGATACAGCAATCTGAAGCTGAACTGTTATGTCAACATGGTGGAGAAAGAGTCGGAGATGCAGTTTTCGGCAATCACCTATATCCTGAATGATGGGACGGTTTATATCGCGTTTCGAGGCACTGACGAGACGATTGTCGGGTGGAAGGAGGACTTTAACATGGCGTTCTGTGCGCCGGTGCCCGGACAGGAATACAGTGTTGGATACCTCAACACGGTAGCGGAACGGATTCACAGCCCGTTTTACGTCGGGGGACATTCCAAGGGCGGGAATCTCGCCGTGTACAGCGCCATGAATTGCAGACCGGATGTTCAGGAGAGAATCATCCGGGTGTTCAGCATGGATGGACCGGGCTTCCGGCCGGAGGTGCTGAAGGCGGGAAATTATGATGTCATAGCGGACAGGGTGACGAAGATCCTGCCGCATTCCTCGCTTGTCGGGATGCTGTTCGAGTCGGATATGCATTTTCAGGTCGTCGAGAGCAAGACCTTCGGACTCATGCAGCATGACCCTTATACATGGCTGGTGGAAGGGGATCACTTAAAGCATGTCGATGACATCTACGAGAGCAGAAAGCAGATGGATAATACGCTGAATACATGGATTCTCTCACTGGATGAGAAGCAGCTCAGAGTTTTCGTGGACACTCTGTTCCAGGTGATTTCCGCCTCCCAGGTGGATAATCTGATCGATTTTACCGCGGAATGGCGGCAGAGCATGAACAGGATCATCACGGCGCTGAAAGACCTTGATCCGGACACGACAAAGGCGCTAAAGGCTGTTGTCAAGGCGCTGTTTGACATTGCCGGGAACCGTATGAAGGCGGGAATTGCCCGGAATACCCAGAATGTCATTGCCGGGACGAAGGGATTAATGAAACAAGGTAAGCCAAAACGCTCTGCCCGGAAAGCACAGTAAACTTCTGGTCAAGGCGCTCGGGATGCCACTGTACCCCGAGAATGGGAAGGGAATTGTGGACAAGTGCCTCAGGGCAGTTATCCTTTGGGCAATATTGTACGACGGAGATTCCGGCGCCCGGCTTTCCGATGGACTGGTGGTGGGCACTGTTCACTGTTGAACGGTCTCCGCAGAAGGGATATAGCCAGCTTCCCGGAACGGTGGCGACATCATGGTACTGATCGCTGCCGGTGTACTGATGCAGAGACGCCGTGGGAAGATCCTGCACGACTGTGCCACCGAAGCCGACATTAATGATCTGCATGCCTTTACAGATCCCGAGAACGGGAAGCCTGTGACGGATGCACAGCTCAAGCGCCTGCAGCTGCAGGATGTCAAGCTCTGTGTCAATGGAGCGGGAGCCGTGATTGCGTTCCCCGAAAAGGGCGGGAGTAATGTCGCCTCCGCCGGGCAGAATCAGCGCGTCGCAGCCTGTGATTTCTCCGATGTTCAGGGTAACTACCGGCTCAAGACCGGCAGCAGCTATATACCGGACGTAATTGTCTGTCATTTTGTTTCGCCCTGCGATTGCTATTTTCATGGAAGCCTCATTTCAAAAAGCACTGTTTCATTAATAATATATGTTGTCGGTTAGTGTTGTGATGCAGGAAAAAATCTGTTATACTTGGAGGAGATTTTAGAGGAAATCGAGGCTATAGATTATGAAGAAACAAAGACAGGGGCGTGTGATACCTGCACTGTCCTTTTTCATGCCAGTCATTGTGATGCTGGTTCTTTTTGTTGTCAAAAATATTTATCCCTTTGGGGACAGGAGCTTTTTGTCGGGTGACCTGTATCATCAGTATATGCCCTTTTTCAGCGAATTACTTCATAAGATAAGAGGTGGGGAAGGATTTGACTTCTCGTTCAATGTCGGTATCGGCTCGAACTTCCTTGCCCTGTTTGTCTATTATCTTGCAAGTCCCTTCCATATGCTTGCCCTGCTGGTGCCCGAGAGCCATCTGATCGAGTTCATCGGGTATCTGTCTGTGTTCAAGACCGGATTATGCGGACTTTCCTGCTGCATCTATCTGCAGAAGCATTTTCATACGACGGAGCCGGCGACTGCGCTGTTCTCCATGTTTTATGCATTTTCGGGATTTATGGCGGCGTACAACTATAACATCATGTGGCTTGACTGCGTCTGGATCTTTCCGCTGATCATTCTCGGACTGGAACGGCTGGTGAGGGAGGGAAAGAGCGGTCTTTACTGCCTGACGCTTGCCTTTTCGATTTTTACGAATTATTATCTCTCGATTATGATCTGTATTTTCCTTGTGCTTTATTTCGGACTGCTTCTGGTGACAGAGAGAAAGCACATTCTGCGCAGCATCGGCAGATTTGCGGTCTTTTCTCTGCTGGCGGGCGGAATGGCAGCAATTTTGCTGATACCTGAGGTGTGCGCGATCATTCAGACAGATTTTGGGGATATGGATTTTCCGAAGAAGGTGGAATCCTATTTTTCCGTGCTGGATGTACTTGCGAGGCATTGTGTCTGCGTTTATACGGAGAGAGGACTTGACCACTGGCCGAATATCTACAGCGGCAGTGCGGTGCTGGTGCTTGTGCCGATGTATGTCATGAATAAGAGTCTTTCCATCCGTGAAAAGTTCTGCAGACTGGCGCTTGCAGGCTTTCTGCTGTTGAGCTTTTCGACGAATGTTCTGGATTTTATCTGGCATGGAATGAACTATCCGGATTCCCTGCCGGCAAGGCAGTCCTTCTGTTATATTTTTCTTGTTCTGCTGATGTGCTATGACGCGTACCATCATATGAGGGAGGCGGAGGAGCAACAGATTTTGTACGGCTATCTCAGCGCTGTGATCTTCCTGCTGTTCTGTCAGAAATTTGTAGAGCATGAGGACTTTGACCTCGGCGTGAAGCTGCTGACTCTTGTGTTTGTGACGTTTTACGCGATCCTGTTATATCTGCTGCGGACAAAGAAGGCGCCGGAGATACGGCATGCCGTGGCTGTCGTGGCATTTGCGGCGGTTCTGGCAGAGTGCGGGGTCAATACATGGGACACCAGCATCGGTACGACGAGCCGGTCTGCCTACCTCGCACAGCAGGAGGATTACAAGGCGCTTTACGAGGTGACGCAGACATGGGGAAAAGGCTTTTACAGACTGGAAAAATTCACGCGGAAGACGAAGAACGATGCGACGCTGACAGGCTATCCGTCGGCAAGCGTCTTTTCCTCCACCCTGAACTCCTATGTCATGGATCTCTATACGAGATGGGGAATGCGGCACAGCAAGGTCTATTACGGTTTTGATGGGGCGACGGGGCTGACCTCGGCGCTGCTGAATGTGGGATATATGTTCGGAGAGTCGGACACCTATGACAGTAGTTTATATGCGCAGGCTGCCGAGAGCGGCGGGCTCTATCTCTATGAATGCCAGAAGACTCTGCCCTTCGGCTATGTCGCACCGACCGGCTATGATCTGCCGGACGGCTATCAGGATCAGGCGCTGAGACTGCAGAACCAGATGGTGAAGGAGCTTGGCGTAATGAGAGAGCTTTTCCATGAGGAAAAGGCGGTTAAGACCGGGGATGATGTACGCTTTGTAGCCGAGGATGACGGCATTTACTATGGAATCGTCACGGCTTCCGGCACAACAAAGATACGCTGCATCGGCGGCAGCAGCGGAGATGAAAAGTTCAATGATCTCAAGAAAGGGAGCGTGCTTTACCTTGGGTATCTGGAGACCGGGCAGACGGTATCTCTGATAAACGGCGACGAAACGGACACCACGCCGGGGATTTCCGTGGGAGTGTACCGGCTGGACGAGGAGGCGCTGGATGCCGCACTCGGAATCCTGTCGGAACAGCATCTCGAAAATGTGGTATGGGAGAGCAATGCCATTTCCGGGCAGATCACAATGGAGACGGCAGGGCGGTTGATCCTTTCCGTTCCGTATGAGGACGGCTGGACGGTGAAAATCAACGGCGAAGTGACAGAAGGGACTACCTTCGGCGGCTGTCTCATGGCGTTTGACCTTGAGCCGGGAAGCTATGAGATTACGATGAAATATCGGGCGAAGGGGGCGACGGTGGGAATCCTCGTCTCTGTGGTTAGTGTGGTAAGCTTTGTGGTAAATATGATTCTGGCAGGAAGACGCGGCAAACGCGGAAAGCCGGAAAGCAGCAGCCTGCGGGAGGATGAAGAGGATTCCACGCAGGAACAGGAAGCAGACAGGGAACTGAAAATAGAAAAGGAAAACGGAGGAGCTTAAGGATGAAGTATGATGTGGTGATTGTTGGTGCGGGACCGGGAGGTATCTTTTCCGCATATGAGCTGATGAAGCAGCGGCCGGAGCTTAAGGTGGGCGTGTTTGAGGGTGGACATTCTCTGGAAAAGAGACATTGCCCGATTGACGGGGACAAGATCAAGAGCTGTATCGGCTGTAAATCCTGCTCGATCATGAGCGGCTTCGGCGGCGCGGGCGCATTTTCGGACGGAAAGTACAATATCACGAATGATTTCGGCGGTACGCTCTATGAGTACGTCGGTAAGAAGGAAGCCATAGATCTGATGAAGTATGTCGATGAGATCAACATGAAGTACGGCGGAGAGGGAACCAAGATGTACTCCACGGCGGGCACGCATTTCAAGAAGCTCTGCCTCCAGAATAAGCTGAATCTTCTCGATGCATCCGTGCGCCATCTGGGAACGGACATCAATTTTATCGTGTTGGAGAATCTGTACGCTGAGCTGAAGGACAAGGTGGATTTCTATTTTGATACGCCTGTGACCCGGATAGAGCTGATCGAGGGCGGATACAGGATCTTCTGCGACGAGACGGCATATGAGTGTGAGAAGTGCGTGATCTCCGTCGGACGAAGCGGCAGCAAGTGGATGGAGACGGTCTGCAAGGAGCTTAATATTCCGACGAAGTCAAACCGGGTAGACATCGGCGTCAGGGTAGAGCTTCCTGCGGTTATCTTTTCCCATCTGACGGATGAACTGTACGAGAGCAAGATTGTCTATCGGACAGAGAAGTTCGAGGACAATGTGAGAACCTTCTGCATGAATCCTTACGGAATTGTGGTAAATGAGAACACGAACGGCATTGTCACGGTAAACGGGCACAGCTATGAGGATGTGGAGAAGCGGACTGAAAATACGAACTTTGCACTTCTGGTTGCAAAGCATTTCTCTGAGCCGTTCAAGGACAGCAATGGCTATGGTGAAAGCATTGCTCGGCTCTCCAATATGCTGGGCGGCGGGGTCATCGTGCAGAGATTCGGCGATCTTGTAAGAGGACGCCGAAGCAACTCCAAGCGAATCGAGGAGGGACTGGTACAGCCGACACTTGCGGCAACGCCCGGTGATCTGAGTCTGGTGCTGCCGAAGCGTATTCTGGACGGTATCATTGAAATGATCTATGCACTGGATAAGATCGCGCCCGGAACGGCAAATGACGATACGCTGCTCTATGGCGTGGAGGTCAAGTTCTACAATATGGAGGTGGAGCTTGACGAGAATCTGGAGTGCTGCCACAAGGGACTGTACATTATCGGTGACGGAAGCGGCGTGACCCATTCCCTTTCCCATGCATCCGCGAGCGGTGTCTATGTCGCAAGAAAGATTGCGGAATGAAGTTATACTTGATTTTTCCGGGTGAGTACAATACACTACTAGATGTAGTTTCACAAAAAACACAGCAAAGGAGCAGGGGAAAACAATGAGTGTTCAGGAGCTTAAGCCCATCAAGGAGGGCAAGGTACGCGAGATTTATGACAACGGAGACAGCCTGATCATGGTTGCCACGGACAGGATCAGCTGTTTTGATGTGATCCTTAACAACAAGGTTGACAAGAAGGGTACGGTACTGACCCAGATGTCAAAATTCTGGTTCGACATGACGCAGGACATCCTTCCCAATCATATGATTTCCGTGGACGTCAACGATATGCCGGAGTTTTTCCGACAGGAGAAGTTTGACGGTAACAGCATGATGTGCAGAAAGCTGGAGATGCTGCCTGTTGAGTGCATTGTGCGCGGCTACATCACGGGAAGTGGCTGGGCGAGTTACCAGAAGAACGGTACCGTCTGCGGCATTAAGCTCCCGGAGGGACTGAAGGAGTCCGATAAGCTGCCGGAGCCGATCTACACCCCGTCAACAAAGGCGGAGATCGGAGATCATGACGAAAATATTTCCTTTGAGCAGAGCGTTGACTACCTTGAGAAGCGTTTCCCCGGCAAGGGATGGGAATATGCGGAAAAGCTCCGCGGTTACACGATTGCACTCTATAAAAAATGCGCGGAATATGCCCTGACAAGAGGCATTATTATCGCAGATACAAAGTTTGAGTTCGGTCTGGACGAAAACGGCAATATTGTTCTCGGCGACGAGATGCTGACACCTGACAGCTCGCGCTTCTGGCCCGCGGAAGGCTACGAGCCGGGTCATGCACAGCCTTCCTTCGACAAACAGTTTGCCCGCGACTGGCTTAAGAGCCATCCGGACAATGACTGGACACTGCCGCAGGATATTGTGGATAAGACGATCCAGAAATATCTGCAGGGTTATGAGCTCCTGACAGGAAAGCCGCTGGATAAATAAGAACGGACAGGGAAGAGCCAGATGAGAGAATATGACGGTAAGACCTACGCGGAGGGTGATCCGCATACAATGGACGAGCTGGAGAAGATTGTCAGGATATTGAGAAGCCCGCAGGGCTGTGCGTGGGACAGGGAGCAGACCCATGAGTCTCTGAAGGAATGCCTGACGGAGGAATCCGGCGAGGTGATACAGGCGATTGATAACAAGGATGATGCGAACCTGTGCGAGGAGCTGGGCGATCTGCTTTTGCAGGTGCTTCTCCACAGCGAGATTGCCAGAGAGCGCGGCGCGTTTTCATTCGGCGATGTCGTACAGGGGCTTTCTGACAAGCTGATCCGCAGACATCCCCATGTGTTCGGCGACGTGAAGCAGCCGGATAATCCGGAGGAGGCGCTGGCACTCTGGAAGGAGATCAAGCGCATGGAAAAGGAAAGAAGAGTAAACTAAGAGATGCTGAGGTTGGCGTATTTCTTCGGAGATACGCCAACTGCTTTTGTAAATGCCTTGAAGAAGTTGCTGTAATCGCCGAAGCCGCTTTTTTCAAAGGCCTCATTGACGCTTGCATCGTCGTTTAACAGAGCCTTTGCGATGCTGATGCGGCGTGCGGTAACGTATTTTCCGATGGTCGTGCCGGTGGCCTGCTTGAAGATACGGCAGATATAGGACTCGCTCAGGAAGAAATGTTCCGCAAGCTCCGAGACCGTGATGGGCTGGCCGATGTTGCGGTTGATATATGCCAGAATATCATCAACCTGATGATTGTACTTGAAGGCGTTTTCATCCTCTGCGCCCGCGTTGGCATTGGAGAGCGCGTTGATCATGACGAGGAGCTCCATAAAGGCGGCCTGTTCAATGATGTCATGCGCATATCCTTTTGCTGAGGTGATCTTATTGACAAAGTACAGGAAGCGTTTCTGCTGCTCGCGGTTGAGGGAGAGCTTGTGCTGGAAGGAAGCACCGCGGTTTGTAAAACAGTAGTCCAGATCGGTCTCCGGCGTGGAGATGCGCTTGGTGTAGTCCGGGCAGACGGACAGCACGATCCGCTCGTGGAGCTGATTGTCGATCTGGGTCAGCTTATGGCTCTCATACTGGTTGATAATGAAGAGATCCCCGGGCGCAATCGAGTAAAAGCGGTTGTCGATCAGAAACTGCTTGCCGCCCGAAATGGAGTAATAGAGCTCGTAACAGTCATGGATATGCATATCCATGGCTTTTTCTTCTTTATAGAGATGTGCGATGGAAAACGTGTGTGTGCGCTGGCAGTTATCAATCGCAACCTTGCAGGATGTCACTTCGTCCATTGAAAGTCACCTCAACATTTCTTGAAATCTTCTTACATAGCTAAAGCATAAAACAAAAGTTCAAAATATGCAAGAATTTGAGACGGATTTGAATAGATTTGGAGAATCTTTTCTATTATACTGTATTTACAGTGCTAGAGGAGATATGGTATAATGTAAGCGCTTACAGTTCGACCATGAACATACGCGGGAGCGAAATGCATGCTTGCATGCATTTGCGAGCGCGAATGTTCATGAGTAGAGCGCCCGGTTATGAGCAAACGCAGCCGCGAAGCGGCGGAAAGCGCGGGTTTGCGAATGGACGCGGGTCGAACGCGGACGGATCATATCTATAACGGCATCAAAAAAGAAAGAGAGGTGTAGCACAGTGGAACTTAGAACAGCAGTATCCCCCAGAGACGTCAAACATTATACGACGGAGCGCCTGAGGGAGGAATTTCTGATTCAGAATCTTTTTGTGCCCGGTGAAATCAAGCTGGTGTACAGCCATATCGACAGAATTATTACAGGAGCGGCTGTACCGGTGAAACCGATCGTGCTGACTGCGGGGGACGAGCTTCGCGCAGAGTATTTCTGCCAGAGAAGAGAGCTCGGCGTCATCAACATCGGCGGTGCAGGAAGGATCACTGTTGATGGGAGGGTGTACAAGGTAGGCTTCAAGGAGGCTATGTACATCGGTATGGGATCAAAGGACATCACCTTTGAGAGTGAAGACCCTGAGAAGTCGGCGAAATTCTATCTGAATTCGGCACCGGCACACAGAACCTGCCCTACCGTGCTGATCAAGCCGGAGGGAACGCCGGAGGAAGGTGTTGTAATCGTAAAGCCGGAGAACAAGGTGGAGCTCGGTACGTTGGAGGATGCCAACCACAGAGTGATCTGCAAATACATTTTGCCCGGACAGGTGGAGAGCTGTCAGCTGGAGATGGGAATGACGAAGCTCGAGCCGGGAAGTGTCTGGAATACAATGCCCTGCCATACACATGACAGACGAATGGAGGTTTATCTCTATTTTGAGATGCCGGAGGATGCCTTTGTTATGCACTATATGGGAGAGCCCAACGAGACGCGCCACATTGTCATGAGAAACGAGGAGGCAGTGATCTCGCCGAGCTGGTCGATCCATTCCGGCTGCGGTTCCAGAGCTTATACATTCATCTGGGGCATGGTTGGTGAGAATCAGGACTTTGATGATATGGACGGCGTTGCAATGAAGGATCTGATGTAAAAGATACATATAAAATCAGGAAAAGGAGATTAGACAATGGGAAATTTCGTGAATTGTTTTTCGCTGGAAGGTAAGGTAGCCCTTGTGACAGGTGCTTCCTACGGAATCGGTTTTGCAATCGCTTCTGCGTTTGCTGAGGCTGGCGCAACCATCGTATTTAATGACATCAAGCAGGAGCTGGTGGATAAGGGTCTTGCAGCTTATGCAGAAAAAGGAATCAAGGCACACGGCTATGTCTGCGACGTGACGGATGAGGATGCTGTCAATGCACTTGTTGCGCAGATTGAAAAGGAAGTCGGCGTGATCGACATTCTCGTAAACAATGCGGGTATCATCAAGAGAATTCCGATGACAGAGATGACGGCAGCAGAGTTCAGACAGGTAATCGATGTTGACCTGAATGCACCCTTTATCGTATCCAAGGCAGTTATCCCTTCCATGATTAAGAAGGGCCACGGAAAGATCATCAACATCTGCTCCATGATGTCTGAGCTGGGACGTGAGACCGTGTCCGCTTATGCAGCGGCAAAGGGCGGATTGAAGATGCTGACAAAGAATATCTGCTCTGAGTACGGTCAGTACAACATTCAGTGTAACGGTATCGGACCCGGCTATATCGAGACACCCCAGACAGCGCCTCTGCGCGAGATCCAGCCCGATGGCAGCAGACATCCTTTCGACCAGTTTATCTGTGCGAAGACGCCTGCAAACAGATGGTTGAAGCCCGAGGAACTGGCAGGTCCCGCAGTATTCCTTGCTTCCGACGCTTCGGATGCGGTCAACGGACATATTCTCTATGTGGACGGCGGTATTCTGGCTTATATTGGAAAGCAGCCCGGCTGACAGAATGGGAATCGGAGGAGAGTTTTCATGAAAATTGCATTGATTAACGAGAACAGTCAGGCAGCGAAGAACGAGATGATCTGCGCTACTCTGAAAAAGGTTGTGGAGCCGATGGGACACGAGGTGTTTAACTACGGAATGTGCGGCGCTGAGGATCCGAACTCCCTGACCTATGTACAGAACGGTATTCTGGCAGCAGTCCTTCTGAATTCAGGGGCGGCTGATTATGTAATCACAGGCTGTGGAACAGGCGAGGGAGCCATGCTGGCATGCAATTCCTTCCCGACGGTGCTCTGCGGACATATCGAGTCTCCGCTGGATGCTTATCTGTTCTCACAGGTAAATGACGGAAACTGTGTGGCGCTTCCCTTTGCGGAGAATTTCGGCTGGGGCGGAGAACTGAATTTACAGTACATCTTTGAGAAACTTTTCTGCGCACCCGGCGGCGGTGGCTATCCGCCTGAGAGAGTAGAGCCTGAGCAGAGAAATAAGAAAATACTGGATAAAGTCAAGGAAGTAACGCATACTGATATGGTGACGATTCTGAAAAATCTGGATCGTGAGCTGGTAAAGGGTGCTTTGTCCGGTGAGAAGTTCAAGGAATATTTCTGGACAAACTGTAAGTGTGACAAGATCGCAGAGGCAGTAAAAGAGGTTCTGGCATAAGCGGAGCCTGAAAAAATAAAGACGCATGGCAGATGATGCAGATTGGAGAGTAGGTTGGTATGAACGCAGTTTTAGAGCAGATCAGCAAAATCGGTATTGTTCCGGTGGTAAAGATTGACCGCGAGGAGGATGCGCTTCCTCTGGCAAAGGCACTTTGCGCGGGCGGCCTTCCCTGTGCGGAGGTAACGTTCCGAACCAGTGCGGCAGCGGGCACAATCAAGATCATGACTGAGAATTTCCCCGACATGTGTGTGGGCGCAGGCACTGTCCTGAATGCGGAGCAGGTGGATGCGGCTGTTGCGGCAGGGGCAAAATTCATTGTCAGCCCCGGACTGAATCCCAGAACAGTGAAGTATTGTATAGAGAAGGGAGTGCCGATCACTCCCGGTACTTCCAGCCCGTCCGACATTGAGCAGGCGATCGAACTGGGACTTGATGTGGTAAAATTCTTCCCGGCAGAGCAGTCCGGCGGCCTTGCAAAGATCAAGGCAATGGCAGCTCCTTATGTCAATATGAAATTCATGCCTACGGGTGGAATCAATGCGAAGAACCTGACTTCTTACCTTGACTTCCCGAAGATTATCGCGTGCGGCGGTTCATGGATGGTGCCCGGCGACCTGATCAATGAGGGTGCGTGGGACAAGATCGAGGCATTGACAAGGGAGGCTGTACAGACGATGCTCGGCTTTGAACTTGCACATGTAGGCATCAACGCAGCGAATGAGGAGGAAGCGATGAAGGCGGCGAACCGCTTTGCTTTCCTGTTCGGTATGCCTGCCAAGGTCGGAAACAGCTCTATTTTCTCGGGAACAGCTGTCGAAGTTATGAAGCAGCCGTTCAAGGGAAAGAACGGACATATTGCGATCCGCACAAATTATATCGAGAGAGCCGTGAATTATATGACGACGGTTCTCGGCGTGGAATTTGAGGAGCCAAAGAAGGATGATAAGGGTAAATACAAGGCGATTTACCTGAAGGAAGAGGTAGGCGGCTTCGCTGTACACCTTGTCCAGAAATAAAACAGAAAGAAGAGAGGAATACAAAGCAATGGCAAAGGTTATTACCATGGGTGAGATCATGCTGAGACTGTCCACCCCGAATTTTGAGAAGTTTATTCAGGCAGATGAGTTTGACATCAACTACGGCGGCGGAGAGGCTAACGTAGCGGTATCTCTGGCAAACTACGGACATGACGCAGAGTTCGTGACAGCAGTTCCGAACAATGAGATCGGTGAGTGTGCTGTGGCTGCGCTGAGAAAGTACAATGTGGGAACAAAGCACATTGCAAAGTGCGGCGAGAGACTGGGTATCTATTTCCTTGAGAGCGGTTCTTCCATGAGACCGTCCAAGGTTGTATACGACAGAGCGCATTCTTCCATCTCTACGGCGACAGCTGCGGACTTTGATTTTGATGATATTTTCAAGGATGCAGACTGGTTCCATTTCACCGGTATTACCCCCGCTGTGTCCGATGCGGCGGCAGTGCTTACGGAGGAGGCTCTGAAGGCAGCGAAGAAGCACGGTGTGAAGGTTTCTGTTGACCTGAACTTCCGCAAGAAGCTCTGGACTTCCGAGAAGGCACAGAAGGTGATGAAGAACCTGATGCAGTATGTTGATGTCTGCATCGGCAATGAGGAGGACGCAGAGCTGGTGCTGGGATATAAGCCCGGTAAGACGGATGTGACGAGCGGTGATCTCGAGCTTGCGGGCTATAAGTCCATTTTTGAGCAGATGGTTGCAGACTATAACTTCGAGTACTGCATCTCCTCTCTGCGCGTCAGCCATTCCGCATCCGACAACGGTTGGTCGGCATGCATCTACTCCAGAGATACCAAGGAATTTTATCATTCCAAGGAGTACAGCATCCATCCCATCGTTGACCGTGTGGGCGGCGGTGATTCCTTTGCGGGCGGCGTGATCTGCGGTATGCTGGACGGAAAGAACTTCAAGGATGCGCTTGAGTTCGGTGTTGCGGCATCTGCCCTGAAGCACACCATTCCCGGCGACTTCAACCTTGTTTCCAGAAAGGAAGTTGAGACACTGGCTGGCGGCGACGCATCCGGCCGTGTGCAGAGATAAAAGCAGCAAGAAAACTCGACATGTTCATAAAAATATCAAAAATACCCGTGGCATCCGCTGCGGGTATTTCTTTTCGTCAAAATACAGAAAATCGTAATATTTCCGTTTGATACACTTAAGATACAAAGGGGGCGTATCGTGCTACTGTATTTAAGGGATGCCGGGAAAACGGCATCCAAAGGAGGTAATGGATTTGAAGAGAAAAAGATTCGCAGCGCTGGCGGTGACGCTGGCAATGCTGACAGGGCTGCTTGCAGGATGCGGAAAGCAGAATCAGCAGGAGGACACTCCGGCGGTACAGGAGAAGGGACGCTATGTGGAGAGTGAACAGACGCTGCCGGAGGAATGGTCAGGCTGGACGGCAAGGCAGCTTTTTGTACGGGATGATAAGCTGCATCTTGTCATGGCGAAGGCGGAGGATGAGAGGCTCGCTGTCCGGGAGCTGGAGCAGACGGAGGAAGGCTTTGCAGATGTGACAGGGCAATGGCTGGAGGACATTGTGCTTCCCGCCGAGCAGTGGATCGACCTCCGCCTGATGCAGGATGGAAACGGAGTGCAGTATCTGTTTTCACAGTACGGGGACGGTGATGAATACAAGGGGCACCTTTGGAAAAGTGAGGGAGATGCCGCGGTAGAGGTCACGCCGGAAGACTGGAACAGGCTGAATGAGGACTGGGGCATCTATGAAATGATTTTTGGAATCGCAGCGCTTGACAGCGGACAGCTGTTTGTCAATGGGGCGATGGCGATGAGCCTGGTGTCCGGGCAGGATGGTTCGACGCTGGAAAGTGAGGCGTCGACAGGAGATTACGCGGAGACAGTTCTGTCGGATGGGCAGAATATCTACCTTGTCTGCCGTGACAGCAGCGGAAATGTCGGTCAGATTGAAAAGAGACCGGAGGGAAAGAAAAAGGACGCGGAGATCATTCCCATGGATCTTGAGGGTAAGAACGGACTGAGCTTCTGTGCAGCAGACGATGGCACAATCATTGCTGCCGGCAACAGCGGAATTTTCCGCTATGCAGCGGACGGAGATAAATGGGAAAGACTCCTGCCGGGCTCGGAGACGAGTTTTGCCCTGTCCGACCGTTGGTGCGTCGGGCTGGCGGCATTGAAGGATGGCGGGATTTATGCACTGTTTTCACAGGATGGCGGGAATGCTATTCTGAACGAGTACCGATATGACCCGAATGCGGTTGTCGGGGTGACGGAGGTGCTGAAGCTTTATGCTGTCGAGGAGAGTTATCTTTTACAGAATGCAGTCGCGCTCTATCACCGCACTCACCCGGAGGTCATGATCGAGACAGAATATGCCTATAGTCTTGACGACAGCTACAGTAACGTTGAATATGACTATAATGAGGTCTACCAAAAGCTGAATACGATGCTTATGAGCGGAGATGCGCCGGATATTCTCGTGCTGGATCATCTGAATCCCGATTCCTTTATAGAAAAGGGACTGCTTGCAGACCTGAGCGGAGTCCTTGCGCCCATGGAGGAAGATGGGGAACTGTTGAAAAACATTACGGACAGCTACCGGGCGGAGGACGGGGGAACCTATGTCATTCCGCTGCAGTTTGGCTTTTCTTATATTACCGGCCGTGACATCACGGCTGCCGATATGCAGAGCATCGAAACCCTTGCGGCCTTTCTCAAAGGAAAACAGGAGAGCTATATGGGCTGTAAGACCGTTGAGGATATGGTTGATCTGTTTTATCCGTATTTTTGTGGTGACATTGTAAAAGACAAGACACTTGATAAAGACGTACTGAGAGAAAAGCTGGAAGCCATGAAGATCATTGCGGACAACTGCGGTATTGTTGAAAAGTATGACGACAAAAACAATCGCAGGCACAATATCTGGGATCTGGCATCGGAGATAAAGCTGGCGATTGAGAAGGGCGCAGCAGGTTTTAACGACTGCATGTTTGATGTGGCGATCACTGATTATATCAAGGGTGAGTTTGCGGCGTTTGAAAATCAGTTTATCCCCTCGCTGGAAACGGCTGTCTGCACAAAGAGTCAGAAGCAGGAGACGGCAAAGGATTTCATCCGCTTTGCACTTTCGGAACAGATACAGGATCAGGATTACTATTCGGGCTTCCCTGTCAATGCAAGGTCGCTGGAAAAACTTACCCTGAGAGACCGCTCCGACATGGCGGCAGTGACTACGATTGAGGGGGACGATGGAAGCGAGGTGATGTTTGAAATCAAGGCGTTTCCCGAGGTGACAGCGCAGAGACTTGCCGAGATCTGCAAGACGGTCAGCAGACCTGTGAAGGAGGATGCTAAGATCAGGGAGGTGCTCATTGATTCTCTCGGTTCCTATCTGCGGGGACAGGAAGGCCTTGAGGAAGCGATGTCTGAAATAGAAAAAGGGCTGAATATGTATCTTGCGGAATGATTTCGCAGTTTACTGTTGACATTTGTCGAGTAAGAAAATATAATAGTACTATCAGCGATGGCTGATATACGAAAGAGAGTCAGAATACGGCAGTAAAATAAGATACGGTTGTAAAATAAAGTACGAGATAAAAGAAAATACGGTAAGTAAATAAATACAGTTCTGAAGTAAAGTACGGGTTTGTCAACGAGATACAAGAGAAAAGAACGAAGTGGTATAAGGAAACGAAGTAACTTTCGTTTCCTTATATTTTTGCAGATTGAGCCAGAGTTGTGCGGAGGAAGAGATGGACGAAAAACAGCAGGACAGGAGAGAAGAGAGACGTAAGAGACGGATCAGAAATCAGATGATCGCATATATTGCGGTATTGGTGCTCGTCACAGTGGCAGCGGCAGCAATCGTGGTATGCGTGAAGCTTTTTATGGATGGAAAGCAGGCGGAACAGACAGTACAGGAGAGCAATCAGGCGGCGTTGGAGGATATTCTCGCGTCAGAGGAGATCTTGCAGACACCGGAGCCGTCCGCCGAGCCGGAAACGACCGCAGAACCGGAGCCGACCCCTGAGGAGAGGCTGGATGAAATGGTCAGACAGAGGGTCAGTGAGATGGCATTGGAGGATAAGGTCGCGGGACTGTTCCTTGTCACACCGGAGTCGATCACAGGGGTAGCCACTGCGGTCAAGGCGGGCGAGGGGACACAGAAGGCGCTTGCACAGTATGCGGTAGGCGGTATTGTCTATGCGACGAAGAATATCAAATCCGAAGAGCAGTTTAAGGAGATGCTGGCGAATACGCAGAGCTATGCAAAATACGGAGATCCGTTTTTCCTTGCTGTCGAGGAGGAGGGCGGAAGCGTCTCGACGGTGGCAAATGCCGGAATCGGCACAAAAGCGGATTCCCCGAAGACGACAGGACAGTCGGGCAGCACGGACAACGCTTATCAGTCGGGCGCTGCGCTGGGCAGTACGCTCAGCTCTCTGGGGATCAACCTTGATCTGGCTCCCGTGGCGGATATAGCAACAGCAGATAACAGCTGGCTCGGCGACCGTTCCTATGGAGCGGACGCGCAGCTTGCGGGCAGCATGGCGGGCGCAATGCTT
>USGM01000048.1 GCA_900554205.1 uncultured Lachnospiraceae bacterium | reverse complement strand
GCCGCCGCTGGTGCTGGAGCGCGTGATCGACGGATTGAGTGTCGGTGAGCGTGTGTCACTCACGGCAGCAGTTGCTTATTTCGGACTGGTTGCCCTGACCGGATTGCTGGAATCCGCAAGGGAGGTTCAGCTTACGTTGTTCGGGCAGCGGATTACGCGAAATCTGCGGCAGGCATTGCGGGACAAGTTCTCCCGGCTCACTGCGGATACGCTGACGAAACAGGAGCCCGGTGTGACCGTTTCCCGTTTTATCGGCGATGTGGACACCGTGGAGGAGCTTTTCACATCAGGCATCATCAGCATGGCGGCCGATCTCTGCAAGGTGATCAGTATTTTTGCGATTATCGGTAGCAAGAAGCCCGGTCTTGCGTTGGTGCTGCTTTTGCTGATTCCGCTGATCTTTGCATTTACGAGGGTTGTCCAGAAGCGATCCCTGATTGCGCAGATCGAAAACCGGAAGGCGGTGGCGAAGGTGGCAAATCATGTGCCGGAGACCATCTGCAACATCCGCACGATTCATGCCCTTGAGAAAGAGGATTACATGGAGCGGAGGTACAGCGATTACATAGGCGAGAGCTATGCCGCCATGGAAAAAACAAATTTTTATGATGCGATTTACTCGCCTGTGATACTGATTCTCAACGCGCTTGTAACGGCGGTGATACTGACACTGGCGGCAACGGGAAATCCTGTGATACAGAACTTTTTCGGCATGTCCGTCGGTATGGCGGTGGCTATGATTTCCTATATTTCTCAGGTTTTCAGTCCGTTGGAGAGCATTGGTATGGAGATTCAGACGATTCAGTCTGCGGTTGCCGGTGTTCACCGGATTAATGAATTTCTCGCGCAGCCGGAACGGTGGCAGACAGATGAGAAAACCAGCTTTATCAAGGACGCTCCCTGTATGGAGCTGCAGGATGTCTGCTTCGGCTATGTCGAGGAGCAGGAGATTCTGCATCATCAGAATTTGCAGGTATTTTCGGGCGAGCATCTGACGCTGACAGGACGGACGGGGGCAGGAAAAAGCACCATATTCAAGCTCCTGTTGGGGCAGTATCGCCCGCAGAGCGGTCATGTGCTCATCCACGGACAGGAGGCGGCACTGATTCCCGATGCCGCGAAGCGCAGGCTGTTCGGTTATGTGGAGCAGACCTTCCGCCCCGTTGCGGGAACAATGGTAGACCAGATCAGTCTCTTTGACAAGGCGATCACGCAGGACATGGTGGAAGCCGCCGCACAGCTTGTCGGAATCCATGAGACGATTGCGGCACTCTCGAACGGCTATCAGACGGCGTACGCGCCGAGTCTGCTTTCACAGGGACAGCAGCAACTGCTTTCCATTGCTAGGGCAGTGGTTGCCCAGCCGGAGATCCTTCTGCTGGATGAAATCACCGCAAATCTGGACGCCGACACGGAGCAGACAGTTCTGATGGCATTGCAGAATGCCTCCCGGAACCGGACGGTGCTGTCGATTTCTCACCGTCTTTATGAGAGGACGGGCGGAAGACAGGTGCATATATAATTTTTTGAAAAAAATGATTGACTCCTACGCAACGTAATAGTTTAGAGTATGCTTATCGAGAGGAGGAAATGCAGATGATGACAGTAAATGAGGTGAGTAAGATCACGGGAGTGAGTATACGCGCTTTGCAGTATTACGACACCATTGGACTTTTGAAGCCGAGCCGGTATACGGAGTCGGGCTACAGGCTGTATGACGATACGGCGCTGGAAAGGCTCCAGCAGATTTTACTGTTCAGGGAACTGGAATTTCCGCTGAAGGAGATCAGACAAATCTTAGATGCTCCTAATTTTGACAGAGAAAAGGCTCTGGAACAGCAGATAGAGCTGCTTACCATGAAGAAAGAGCATCTTGAAAACTTGATCAACTTCGCTCGAGAAATAAAAAGATTAGGAGTGAAAAAGATGGATTTTACAGTATTTGACACGAAGAAGCTCGATGAATATGCAAAGCGTGCCCGCGAGCAATGGGGGAAGACGGAGGAGTATAAGGAATTCGAGCAAAAGGCCGATGCGCGGACGAAGGAAGAGGAACACAAAATAGCGAATGACTTTATGAAAATTTTTGTGGAATTTGGTGCGATGAAGGAACAGGCGCCGGAAGCCGACGAGGTTCAGAGGCAGGTCAAGAAGCTACAGGATTACATTACGGAACATTATTACAACTGCACAAAGACAATCCTCAGCGGTCTTGGCAAAATGTATGCAAGTGGCGGTGAGTTCACGGAAAACATTGACAAGGCAGGCGGTGAGGGAACGGCAGAGTTCAGCGCACGGGCGATCGAGATTTTCTGCGGGGAGTGAGACCCGCCGCCTACATTTTCTTGTAGGCGTTTCCCCATTCTACCATGGAGTCGAGGATTGGCTTAAGGGTCTTACCCAGATCGCTCAATGCGTATTCCACTCTGGGAGGCACTTCCGGGAAGACGGTTCTGGTAATCAGGCCGTCTTCTTCCATTGAACGCAGACTGTCTGTCAAGACCTTTTGGCTGATTCCCTCTAAATCCCTTTTGAGTTCATTAAAACGCCATGGGCGTACCAGTAAATTTCTGATAATCAATAGCTTCCATTTACTTCCGATGAGAGAAACGGTAGTTGCGACCGGGCATTCCGGCAATTCTTCTTTTGTCAGCATAGCATTCCCTTTCTTGTATTAGATAAAATATAAGTGTTACATCAAATTATAATGCAACCTTCAAGTTTCTGTCAATGGATTGCAAAATGTGGCAGGGGTTACTTTTTTGTGCCTAGGTAATAAAAAACTGCGTACTTACTTCCCGGAGAAAAGCTTGCTAAGATCAAGATGTAACAGGCAGGAGCCAAACAAATCATAGCAAATCAGGAGGTAGCGAAATGGCATTATCAAATCTTGCAGGATGGAATGAGGATAGGAAAAACAGTGCGGCATGCGGAACAGCGTGCGGGGCATCGGACAAGCCGGAGGAGAAGCCGGCAGCATGCGGAACAGCGTGCGGGGCATCAGACAAGTAGGGAAGTGAAACGGATGAGGAGGACAGGATGCGGCAGTATTTTTCTTTTCAATGGCACATAACGGACGAGTGTGATCAGCGGTGCAAACACTGTTACATTTTCTCGGGAGAGGGATGTAAGGAGCTTAAGAGCATGACATGGGAGCAGATGCAGCAGGTGGTCGCAAATTGCGAAGATTTCTGTAAGACCTATAACAGGGTGCCGTATTTTTACATTACCGGCGGCGATCCGATCCTCCATCCGCACTTCTGGAAACTGATGATATTACTGAAAAGCAAGGAGATCCCATTTACCATTATGGGAAATCCGTTTCATCTGAATGATGAGGTGTGCAGGATGCTTAAGGCCTGCGGCTGTGAGAAATATCAGATGTCGCTGGACGGAATGCGGCAGACGCATGACTGGTTCAGGAAGCCGGGCAGCTTCGAGCTTACCTTGGAGAAGGTCGCGTGCCTCAATCGTGTAGGGATAACAAGTATCATAATGAGTACCGTGTCAAAAACCAATATGGACGAAATACCAGAAATTATAGATGAAGTTGTAAAGGCGAAGGTAAAGGTTTTTGCATTTTCACGCTATGTGCCGACCGGTGGAGAGGTGGATGCCGGAATGACACCACAGGAATACAGGGAACTGTTGAGAAACTGTGATGCAAAGATGAAAGCGTATGAGGCGGCGGGCTGCGAGACCTATTTTAATAGAAAGGATCATCTGTGGACGCTCTACGAATATGAAACGGGTCAGTTTAAAATCCCTGCCGACGCAAAAGCCGGAGTAATCTATGGTGGCTGCAACTGTGGGAACTGTCATATAACGATTTCCTCTAACGGGAATGTGATGGCGTGCAGGAGAGTCATGGACAGCAAGGTTGCTAACATCTTTGAGGAGCGGCTGGCGGAGGTATGGATCGGACAGATGGAGAAATACAGGGAGTACGATAAATTTACAAAGTGCAGTAAATGTGAACTGAAGGCATGGTGCAGAGGCTGTCCGGCGGTGTCAAATGGGACGAACGGCGATTTTTACGGAGCAGACCCGCAATGCTGGAAAACGCGGAATGAGATAACAGGAGAGGAATTGAGTAGGTGATGAGATGAATCTGGAAACTTGTCTGAAGAAAATGGAACTGGTGGGTGTTCTCGCATTTGCAACGGTGGACAGCGAGGGCGCGCCGCAGATCAGGAATATCAGCGCGATTCATTATGAGCCGCAGGCACTCTATTTCTTCACCGCCAGAGGAAAAGATTTCTGCCGCGAGCTGCTGGAGGACGGCAGGGTGCAGATATTGTGTTATACAAAATATAAAGAAATGATCCGGCTTTCGGGAAAAGCCTGTGCCGTAGCGGACGAGGAACAGATAAAGTGGCGGGAGAGGATTTTTGAAGAGCAGCCGTATCTGTCAAATGTGTATCCGGGAGATACCAGAGATATCGGGATCATTTTCTGCATTGATCGGGGAGAGGTAGAGTATTTTAATCTTGGCGTGAAACCTATATTCAGGGAGACCTATCTTCTTGGAAATGGTATAATCAAAGAAAAGGGATATTTCATAACAGATTCCTGTATAGGCTGCGGCAGGTGTGCGAAAAACTGTCCACAGAACTGTATTGAGAAGGGTGCGCCCTATGTAATCAGTCAGAGGCATTGTCTGCATTGTGGCAGCTGCTATGAAAAATGTCCGGTTAAGGCGGTGAAGAGATTGAAAAATTGAAGAACGTGCGAAGAAATGGAGGGAACATGAATCAAGACGACAGAAGGGAATACCTGATTGGAGAGCTTTTAAAGGAAGAGCCGCAATATGCAAGGATGCGGGTTCCTGAAAATGAGGGGGAACAGAAGCGCCTGCTCCGCTCCCTTATGAACATCCGTCCTCCGCGTCCGGTCAGTGATACGGTTCTGGAAATTCAGGATGAATATCTGAGGGAGGAAGTGGCGGCAAGAGGTATTATTGACAGTGCTGCCCTGCCAGCTTCTGCGCATGACAGCAGGCTCGTGCTCTGGCGCGGCGATATTACCACGCTGAAGGTTGACGCGATTGTGAATGCAGCGAACAGCGCTCTGCGGGGATGCTTTGTGCCCTGCCATTCCTGTGTGGACAATATCATACACAGTGTCAGTGGAATGCAGCTCCGCATGGAATGCGACCGGCTGATGAATGAACAGGGTTATGACGAGCCGACAGGCAGAGCGAAGATTACGCCCGCCTATAACCTTCCGTGCCGTTTTGTGCTGCATACGGTTGGGCCGATCGTGGCGGGAACGCTTACGAAAACGCATTGCAGGCAGCTTGCGGACTGCTATCGTTCCTGCCTTGAGCTTGCTGCCGATAAGGGGCTGAAAAGCATTGCTTTTTGCTGTATTTCCACAGGAGAATTTCATTTTCCGAGGGAAAAAGCGGCTGAAATTGCCGTGCAAACGGTAGTTGACTTCTTGCGGACAGATGAGAGACTGGAGAGGGTGGTGTTTAATGTTTTCAAACAGGAAGATTACGACATCTATAGGGAACTGCTCGGATAAAGTCGAGCGCCTTGCCCGGAATTTGCGGGAGGCAGACGCAGTCGTCATCGGAGCCGGAGCGGGGCTATCTACTTCGGCAGGCTTCACATACGCGGGGGAGCGTTTCCAACAATATTTTCAGGACTTTGGAGCAAAGTATGGTTTTAAGGATATGTATTCCGGAGGCTTCTATCCGTACAGGACACCGGAGGAACGCTGGGCGTATTGGAGCCGGTATATTTACATTAACCGGTACATGAACGCGCCCAAGCCTGTGTATGAAAAGCTGTATGAACTGGTTCACGATAAGGACTATTTCGTATTGACAACGAATGTGGATCACTGCTTTCAGAAAGCGGGCTTCGACAGGCACCGCTTGTTCTATACGCAGGGCGATTACGGCCTGTTTCAGTGCAGTGAGCCCTGCCATCAGGAAAACTATGACAATGAAAATGTCATTCGGGAGATGGTGACGGCTCAGGGATACAAAATCGGACCGAACGGAGCATTATTTTTACCGGAAGGCATCGTCCCGAAGATGACGGTTCCAGCGGAACTGGTACCCCATTGCCCGAAATGTGGTAGACCTGTGAGCATGAACCTTCGGGCGGACAGCACATTTGTCGAGGATGAAGGCTGGCATATTGCGGCGGGTCGGTATTCCGATTTCCTCCGCAGACACAGGAATTTGAAGGTCTTGTTTCTGGAGCTGGGTGTCGGCATGAACACGCCCGGAATCATTAAATATCCGTTCTGGCAGATGGTTGCAGAAAACCCTGACGCGGTCTATGTCTGCATCAACTATGGAGAAGTGTATGTCCCTGACGAAATCAAGAAGAAATCCATTTGTATCAATGGGGATATTGGGGAAGTGCTGGACAGGATGACGAGATAATTGACGAGATAAACAATATTTATTTGTAAGTAAAGAGCTATAATTTGTTGGAATTACGGGAATAATTTAATTATCTCGTCAATCTGGTCAAATGTATTGACGAGATTGACGAGATTTATTATAATAGTGACGAGATAAATTTACGGAAGGAGATGATGGCATGCCCTATCAGGAGAGTGAAACTGTAGAGCTGAAAGCGGTCGTTGTGGATGAAGTCAAAAAGGAAATTATTGCCTTTGCAAACAGCGACGGCGGGAAATTGTATATTGGCGTTCGGGATGATGGTACGGTTGTTGGTGTGGATGACCCGGACGGCACCGCGCTGCAAGTCAGTAATATGGTCAGGGATTCTATCAAGCCGGATGTCACAATGTTCCTTCACTACAAGACTATAGAGGAAGATGGAAAGAAAGTCATTGAGATAAATGTCCAACGTGGCATAGACCGTCCTTATTACATTGCCAAAAAGGGAATGCGTCCCGATGGAGTCTATGTCCGGCAGGGCTATTCCTCTGTGCCTGCCACCGATACTGCAATTCGCTGCATGATCAAGGAGACCGACGGAGACCGCTTTGAAACAATGCGCTGTCTGGAACAGGAGCTTACATTCGAGGCAACTGAACAGGAATTTCGGTTCCGAAAGGTGGAATTTGGGCCGCAGCAAATGCATACATTGAAGCTTGTTGACAATGATGGCTTGTACAGCAATTTGGCTTTACTCCTGTCTGACCAGAATCCCCACACCATTAAGGTGGCTGTTTTTCAGGGAAACAAGCAGATGATTTTTAAGGATCGTCGGGAGTTTGGCGGCTCTCTGATGAAGCAGATGAGCGAGGTCTATGACTATATTGATTTCCGTAACCAAATCCGTGCAACCATTGAAAAACTCTCACGAATTGATGTTCGTGACTATCCGGTGATCGCAGTCAGGGAAGCACTGCTGAATCTTCTGGTACATCGGGATTATTCGTTCCGTGCAAGCGCATTGATTAGCATTTATGATGACCGGATCGAATTTGTGTCTATTGGCGGACTTTTGCCCGGAATTGAGTTGGAGGATATTATGGCAGGGCTTTCGGTGTGCAGAAATCAAAATCTTGCCAATGTATTTTATCGGCTGCACCTGATTGAAGCATATGGCACCGGGTTGACAAAAATCATGGAGGCATATGAAGGATTTTCGGAAAAACCTATCATATCTACCACAAAGAACAGCTTTAAGATCACACTTCCCAATGTCAATGCAAAATATGAAACCAAGGCTGTTCCGGCGCCGATTGAGAATGCTCCGTCCGTGCCTGCACCGGAGCTTGACGATGAGCAACGAGTGCTGATCTATGTTCGGGAGCACGGTGCAATTACAAGGCAGGAGACGGAAGAACTGCTTGGCACGAGTGCGTCTACCGCTTCCCGCCTTATTAAGAAAATGGTCAAGATGGGTCTGCTTACACAGCACGGAAAGGCAAGAAACGTCAGATACACGAGCGCCGAATGATAATTGCTTCCCGATCTAATGATACACCAGCCTTGCCCCTGCAAAATAAAAGTGGGGTAAGGCCCGAAACGGTCTTATCCCACAACGCCCTTCTTTTTCCATACCCCGCTTTTATACCGGAGGAGTGCCGTCGCAGAGGTAACAATCCATGTGAACCCGGTTTTGTCACTTCATTTGGTGAAGGTTAGCCTGAACTGATTGACGCAATTTCTATGTTTTGTTATATTATGGATAGAATGCGGAGCCGGTGACGAAGACGGTTAATGTCGGGAATAGGCACGACGCTGGATCGATTTTTGATAGATCTGACCGACCGATAGCAAAGGAGGAAGACTTGAATGCCACATACCATGATAAAGCTTTTGCTTCTGCTTGCCTGTGCCGGTATGCGCCATGGCATTTCTCATGAAGCATGGTTTTGCGACAGACCTGCTTCTGAAGTATGCGGCTTACTTTGTCCTGCCCAGCTTTGTTCTGTTCTGGGTGTTCTTCCTCGTCATGCAGATCACGCAGATCAGCGCCTTCGCCAAAGAATGCACGCCCTATCCGAAGTGGTGCTGGGTCTTTTCGATGCCTGTCGGCATGGCGGTGGCAATGGCAATCACCGTTTTCGGCAATTATCCCATTGGAAATGCGGTTTCCTGCGCGTGGATCAGCATCGGAAATCTCTGGATGTTTGGCGGGCTGCTGGCAATGATGAAAAAAGTGCAATAAATGTGGGAGAAGAGAGATGGACAGGCGAAAGAGAAAAGGATTATGGATTGTGCTGTGGGTGGTGATGATTGTGGTGCTGGCAGCTGCCGTCGCGGGGATCATCGCAATCCGCTCCATGGACAAGGATAAGAAGGAGGCGGGCAGTGTCTCCATGGCGATTGTTGACCCGGAGGGGAACAGCGAGGAGCAAGAGCTGGCAGCTGCCGACCGCGCAGAGAACGGCGGAGAGAAAGGACTGACGGAGAGCAGCGCGGAGAACAGTGGAGAGAATGAGCCGGAGGAGAGCAGCGCGGAGAACAGTGGAGAAGGTGATCCGTCGGAGAGCAGCGAAGAGGAATCGCGGGAGGACGAGGGCAGCGAGGAATGTCCGGAGACTGCGGAGGGAAATGCGGAGACGAGAATGCCGGAGCCGGAGGAGGCTGTCGACAGCGGCTATTACGGCGCATTGCAGGTCATTGGAACGCAGCTCTGCGACAGCAATGGAAATGCGGTGCAGCTTCGCGGTATCAGCACGCACGGGCTGGCATGGTTTCCTGATTATGTGAACGCCGAGCTCTTCCGGGAGCTGCATGACGAGTGGAAGGCAAATGTCGTCCGCCTAGCCATGTATACGGCGGAATATGGCGGTTATTGTTCCGGCGGGGATCAGAAGAAATTAAAACAGCTGATTGCGGACGGCGTACAGTATGCAACGGATAATGACATGTATGTCATTATTGACTGGCATATCCTTTCTGACGGTGATCCCAATACCCACAAGGAGGATGCAAAGGCATTTTTTACGGAGATGTCAGAGGCTTATAGCGGATATGACAATGTTCTCTATGAAATCTGCAATGAGCCGAACGGCGGGACGAGCTGGAGTTCGATCAAGAGCTATGCCGAGGAGATTATTCCCGTGATCCGGGAGAACGATGAGGATGCGGTTATTCTTGTCGGGACGCCGAACTGGAGCCAGTATGTCGATCAGGCAGCGTCGGATCCGATTACCGCTTACAGCAACATTATGTACACGCTTCACTTCTATGCGGCGACGCACACGGACGGTCTGCGCAGTACGATGGCGGCAGCGATTGACGCGGGGCTTCCGGTCTTTGTCTCGGAGTATGGTATCTGTGATGCGAGCGGGAACGGCGCCATTGATGAAAAGCAGGCAAATGCATGGGTGGAGCTTATGGACCGCTATGGCGTGAGCTATGTGGCATGGAATCTATCAAACAAGAACGAGACCTCCGCAGTCTTTAAAAACAGCTGCGGCAAGCTGAGCGGTTTCACGCAGGAGGACTTGAGCAGCTCGGGGCGGTGGCTGTATGATATGCTGACCGGCAAGGGAGCGGGAATGACATCCGGTGACAGCAGACGGCAAACAGGCAGTGAAAACGTACAGGGCGGTCAGACTGAAAAACGCAGTGAGGGCAGCAGACAAGAAAATGACACTTCCGTCGGCACTCAGGAAAGCGCGGAGCAGAATGTGCAGTCTCGAGGTGACGGCGAGCTGCAGACGGAGCTGCAGCTCGCAAACAGCTGGGAGTCGGAGGGAAAGACCTTCTATCAGTACAGCCTTACCATATCGAACCAGTCGCAGGACGCAATCGACGGATGGCGGGCAGTGATCGCATTCAGTGGCGAGTTCAGTCTTTCTGATGCATGGTGCGGGACATATTCCGCCAACGGAAACCAGCTTGAGATTACCCCTGTGGACTATAATGCCAGACTGGAGAGCGGCGCCACCACCGGAGACATCGGTTTCATTGTCAGCGGTGGCAGCGGCATGACGGCGGAGAACGTCAGCGTGTCGACAGCTCCCTGAAAACGGTGTCGAAGACTGCTATGGTATCAAGAATATCCTGTTCGGTGTGTGCGGTTGACAGATAGAGCCTGCCGCGTCTGGGAGTCAGCCGGACACCGTAGGCCTTTGCCAGCTGAACCACTTTTCCGTAAAAGGCAAAATCGACACGGTTCAGACAGTCACGGAAATCAGCAGGAGAGCTCTGAACGCCAAACTCCAATACGCATATGGCGCCCAGATGATCACAATACAGGGGGAGATTGTACTTTTCGCCAAGCTCACGCAGCAGTCGGCAGAACAGACTTCCCAGCTTTTCAAAATGTTCATAGACTCCGGGCTTTGAGAGCTCTGTGATCACCGTGAGCGCGGCGGTGACGGAGAGTGCATTGGCATTAAAGGTGCCGGACGCATGGACTCCGCAGGTCATGATTTCTTTTTTCCCGGCAATGACGGCAAGGGGATAGCCGCCGGAGACTGCCTTTCCAAAGGTTGCAAGATCCGGGGTAACACCGTAGTACTCCTGTGCGCCGCCGGGCGCCATATGAAAGCCGGTGATTACCTCGTCAAAAATCAGCAGACACCCATATTTTTCTGTCAGGGCTCTGATGTTTTTGAGATAATCCTTTGCCGGCAGGATCGGCCCGGAATCGCACATAAAGGGCTCCATGATGATGGCGGCAATTTCGTCGCCCTGTTCCTTCAATAATCTTTCTATGGTTTCTATATCATTCCAGCGTTTTACAATTATATTTTCAGCAGAAGCTGCGGGCTGACCGGCGGTGTGAAGGATCTTTGCCGGATGCTCGGCATCTCCGAGCTCCTTGACGGAATCGGCATCGATACTGATTTTCTCCTCATCTGCCCAACCGTGATACTGCCCCTCAAATTTAACGATCTTAGGGCGTCTGGTGTAGGCTCTGGCAAGCCGGAAGGCAAAGAGATTCGCCTCTGTGCCGGAATTCTGAAAGCTGACCATCTCGGCGCAGGGGATGATTTCGACAAGCCTGCGGCAGAGGGCAAGCAGATTTTCGCCCGGCGCGGAAAAGTGTGTTCCCTTGTCAATCTGTTCTTTCACAGCGGCATTCAGGGAATCGGGACTATAGCCGAGGATCATGGGGCCCAGCCCGTTGATGTAATCAATATATTCATTTCCATCGACATCATACAGACGTGCGCCCTTGCCGTGAGAGAAGGCAATAGGATAGGCTTCATCCGCTGCCTTATGAAAGGAGCTTCCGACTCCGTCCAGAAGACATTCTTTAAGAGAAGTGAACAGTGCTTCAGATCTTTGGGTTTTAAATTTTTCCATAAAGTCACCATACCTTTCCGATAGCGCGCCTGTACAGCTGCCGCCAACATTTATTTGCCCCCTAATATAGCACAGAAAAAAATCAAAAAAAATAGTTGACTTTTCGCAAAAATGTGAGTAAACTAAATGAAAATTGATTCAGATATCAATTTTGAAACACGATTGATGAATGTATTCATAGTGAAATTGATCGTGAAGAGGGGTGTGCGAATGACAGAAGAAGGCAGCATAAAGAGCAGGATGCTACAGATGGCTGACCAGTCATCGGCATTTCGGAAAATAGGCAGCTACTTTGAAGTCAACTGGGACAAGTTGCTGTATATTTCGGCATCAGAGGTTGCCCAGAATGCAGGAGTGAGTCAGGGAAGCGTTTCGAGATTCTGTGCGGAGCTGGGGTATCAGGGCTTTGCAGAATTTCAGAAGGAACTGCGCAGGCAGCAGTATCAGGAGATGACATCGGTTAGACGGGTACAGAACCTGCGGGGCGTCAGCAATGAGATACAGGAGCTTCTGGAAGAGGAGAGAAATGCGACTGATAAATTGCCTCACATTCTGGCGTCCGAGGACTTTAAGGCGGTGGTAAATGCATTGGTAAACAGTGAGAGAGTGATTCTGGTATCAGCCAGAATATCCGCCACGATCGTAGGAATCCTGCAATATCATCTGCAAAAGATCAGAGACAATGTGATCTCGGTGACACCGGGAGACGCATTGTGGGATGCGTTGGAGGCGAACAGGACGGAAGGATGTTTCATCCTGGCAGTCGCCTTTCCGAGATATCCGGTAGCACTGCTCAAAAAGCTGGAAGCCCTGCGAAAGGCGGGATACAAGATCGGTCTGTTGTCTGACAGCGTGTTATGTCCGGCGGTTGAGTTTTCGGAATATCATCTGGAACTGCCCATGGCAAGGAAGTCTATATTTGATTCCTACAGTGCGCCGGTTTCCTTTATCAATATCATGGTAATGGAAGTTGCAAAGAAGATTCCCGGGCTGGAGCAACGAATGGAGATTCTGGAAGAGATTAATAACCGGGAGGAGATATTTTATAAATAGTATTAAAATGGACAAAGAAGTCCGGCAGAACCGTCTGCCGGGCTTTTTTAATAATATTCTTTCATACATAAGGAGGAGACGTTATGAAGAAAAGAAAAGGATTATCATGGATGCTTGCAATCGCACTTACATGCAGTGCACTGACCGGATGCGGAGAGGCACCGGCAACCGCTTCCTCTTCGGAAACCAGTGAGGACACAGTGGTTGCCTCCGGGGAGCTTGGCTCTGTTGAGACAAAGGGCAGCACTACGACATCTGATGAGATGGCGACAGAGATCCACATTGCATTGAATACGCAGCCCCCTTCTCTGGATGCGACAATGACCACGGCTGCCATCACTTCTTATGTGGCGACTCATATCTTTGAAAAGCTGGTTTCCCTGAAGAGCGACTACACGGTCGATCTGGAACTGGCGGAAAGCTATGAGCATAATGAGGATTACACGGAGCAGACCTATAAGCTGCGGAAGGGTGTTCTTTTCCATAATGGGGATGAACTGAAGGCAGAGGATGTTGTTGCCTCCATGAACAGATGGATTGATAACTACGGTCAGGCGAAAAACATGCTGGGAGATGCCAGATTTGAACAGGTAGACGATTACACTGTAAAGATTGTGACAGAAACACCCTGTATGTATCTGAATGAACTGATTGGTTATCTGGGAAATGGCTTTATCAGCCCCAAGGAGGTCATCGATGCCACACCGGCGGGAGAAACCCTGTCCGAATACATTGGCACCGGCCCCTATAAGTTCACAGAATGGGTGACAGATCAGTACATCCGTCTGGATAAATTTGAAGATTATGTGCCGTATGCAGAGGAATCCGACGGCTGGTGGGGTAAGAAGGAAGCGAATATTCAGACCCTGTTCTATGAAATCGTGACGGATGACTCCACAAGAGTAGCGGGCATGATGAACGGTGACTACGATGTGGCAATGAACATGCCGCAGGACAATTACGATATGCTTGCAAATAACCCGGATATCAAGACCTATAAGGCATTGTGGGCATCACCCATTCTGGTCTTCAATAAGGCGGAGGGAGTCAGCACGGATGTAAACTTGAGAAAGGCCATTCAGGCGGCTCTGGATATGGATGAAATCATGATGGCAGGGTATTCTTCGGAGGAGTTTTACAACCTGAGTTCCTGCGACATGTACCCTCAGCAGGCGAACTGGTACACCACGGTTGGCAGCGAGTATTATAACCAGAATAATCCCGAACTGGCAAAGGAGTATCTCGCACAGTCCGATTACAACGGAGAAACCTTTAAGATTCTTTGCACGACTGATTATTCTGACCTGATGGCAATCGCGGTTGTCATCGAAAACCAGCTGGAGAATATTGGAATCAATGTGGAAATCGAGTCCTATGACTGGGCAACCTTCCTGACCTATCGTTCCGATCCGACGACCTTTGACGCTTATGTATCTACCTACGTTCCGGTTATGGTACCCAGCATGACGCTCTATATGGGTGCAGAATATGCGGGCTGGTACAGAGATGAATACGCACAGAAGTGTCTGGCGGACATCTCCGCATCCACGGATATTGCATCCGCCTTCAAGATATGGGAGGAACTGGAAGAGTATAACCTTTCCACAGCAGTGCCTTACTGTAAGCTGGGCGAGAGCTACACCTACAGCGTATCAACCAGTAAACTGGACAAGATGGGAGTATTCCAGGCGCCTACGTTCTTCAATGCAGTTTTATATAAGTAAGTGTCGCTGAAACGACAGAAATCATGCAAAGGGGCAGATCGAGGAAGAGTCGATCTGCCCTTCTGCTCAATGGAGAGACATTATGAAGATAGCATTGCTGCAAATGAATATCCAACTATATGACAGGGAAGCGAACAAGCACAAGGTGCGGAGCATGCTGGAACAGGCAATGGGCAAAGCGCCGGAGCTTGATCTGGTGATTCTCCCGGAGCTTTGGACCTTTCCCTTCTTATTTAAAGAAGACAAGGAATCCATGACCCGGCAGCTTGCGGAGTACGGGGAAGAATACGAGGGCGAAACCCTGCAATTCGTCTCTGAGATGGCTGCCACGCATAATGTCTGGATCGTGGCGGGCTCCCTGCCGTTAAAGAATCCGGACGGAACCTTTGGAAATACCACCGTAATCTTTGACCGTCGGGGAAAGATTATGGAAAAGTACAGTAAGGTTCATCTCTGCGAATGGTGCGGGGAGACAAATGCCTTTGAAAAGGGAAATGAAATAACCGTGGCAGATACGGAAATCGGCAGAATAGCCCCCATTATCTGCTATGATATCCGCTTCCCGGAGCTGGCGAGAACAGCGGCGCTGAAGGGAGCTGAATTGCTGGTGGTGGCATCCGATTTCGGGCATGACCCGAAGGAGCCGAAGGTGGATATATGGAGAACTCTGCTGAAGGCAAGAGCAATAGAGAACATGATGTTTGTCGCTGCCTGTGACAGATGCGGAACCGGGCCGGAGAGCTCATATTTCGGGCACTCCATGATTATTGATCCCTACGGAAGAGTCATCGCGGAGGGAGGGGAAGAGGAAGAAGTCGTTATCGGGGAAATAGATTACCGACTGGTGGAGGAAGCCAGAAGAAAGATACCTGTCTGGCAGGACAGGAGACCGGAAGTATACAACCTTGAAAAACAGATATAAGCATGGATGCATGCAGATAGGAGCGAGCTATGAAGGAGATTAATGTTTTCATCAGACCGGAAAAGCTGGAAATTATGAAACAGATCATTGTGGATGAATATAAATGCGGCGGCATGACAGTGATTAATGCGATGGGATGCGGAAACCAGAAGGGATTTAAGGAAGAGATGGTGGGCATCAAGACAAACGTGAACCTGCTGCCGAAGCTGAAGGTAGAGGTATATGTGGAAGACAGCGAGGTAGACAGCATTGTAAGGACGATCTGCGAAAGAATCGCTACCGGCTTTGTGGGCGATGGAAAAATTATTGTCAAGAATGTGGAGGATGTTATCCGTGTCAGAACGGGAGAGCATGGACATTCGGCGGTTTAGTTGGAGGGTGTGCGTATGAGAAAGTACATTATTAAAAGGGTCATTTCCCTGATTCCGGTACTTTTTGTGGTATCTCTGGTGATTTTCCTGCTGATTCATCTGACTCCCGGTGATCCGGCGAGAACAATGCTCGGAGACGAGGCTTCGGAAGCGGATGTCATGCAGCTGAGAGAAGAAATGGGCTTGAACGATTCCATTGTCGTGCAGTACGGAAAATGGGTGTCGGGTCTGTTTCACGGAGACTTCGGAAAATCTATTTTCATAGATGAGCCCATGACGCAGATTATCGGAGAGCACCTTGGCGCCACCGTGTCCGTCACGGTTTTCTCATTGATTATCGCACTGCTGCTTGCAATTCCGCTCGGAATGATTGCAGCGAAAAACAGAGGCAGAGCCGCCGACCAGGTGATCACGGGCTTTACCATGCTGGGTATTTCCATACCGAGCTTTCTGATGGGATTGTTTCTGATACTGATCTTTTCCGTCGGACTGCGGCTGCTGCCGGTGGCAGGCTATAAGACGATCAAGGAAGCAGGGCTGCTGACACACCTCAAGTATCTCATAATGCCCTGTATCTCTCTCGGACTGATGCAGGCGGCGCTGATCACGCGCATGACCCGCTCGTCCGTGCTGGATGTTCTGTATATGGACTATATAAAGATGGCGAGAGCGAAGGGCGTGAGGGAGAGGAAAATACTGCTGAAGCACGCGTTCCGGAATGCGTTGCTTCCTATTATAACTGTCGTGGGACAGAGCTTCATCGCGCTTCTGTCGGGAGCAATGGTTGTGGAATCCGTATTCAACATTCCGGGAATCGGACAGCTGATCGTCAACTCCGTGCTGAGGAGAGATTATGAAGTAATTCAGGCAATCGTGCTTGTTATCGCGCTGATGAACGTTGTGATTACGCTTCTTATGGATCTGCTTTATGCAATTGCGGATCCCCGCGTAAAGATGGAATAGGAGGTGACGGTGTATGGAACAGGATTTACAGACGATTAAGAAAAATTTGCAGAAGGAACAGCGCCAGCTTAAAAGAGCGAAACTTCTGCATAACAGACTGGCTATGACGGGCGCGGTTCTGATTGTGCTGGTGACGGTTCTGGCACTGGCAGCTCCCCTGCTGGCACCTATGGGCCCTTATGAGGTGGATGTGAAAAACAGGCTTTCAGCACCCTCCATACAGCATCTTTTCGGCACGGACAATTTCGGAAGGGATCTCTTCGCCAGAGTGTTATACGGAGCCAGAATTTCTCTCGGGGTAGGCGCGGGCGCTTCTCTGATTGCAACCCTCGCCGGTATTGTCATAGGGCTGTATGCAAGCTATTACAAGTGGCTGGACAACCTTCTCATGAGAGTCTGCGATGGATTAAAGGCGATTCCCTCGACGCTGCTGGCGATTGCACTGATGGCGGTACTTGGCTCCAGTATGTCGAATGTCATCATCAGTCTTGCGCTTGTCAGCATCCCGGATGTGGCGAGAGTAGTCCGCTCGGAAGCCATTCTGATCAAGGAGCAGACCTATGTGGAGGCAATGAAGGCGCTCGGCTCTTCCTCAAAGAGGATCATCTGGTCGCATATTGCACCCAATGTCATTTCACCGGTGATTGTGCAGATCTCCTTTATCTTTGCATCGGCAATTATTTCCGAGGCGGCGCTGAGCTTTCTGGGCGTAGGGATTCCGGTGCCGACTCCCAGCTGGGGCAATATCCTGAGCGACGGAAAAACCTATATTTATAATTGCTGGTGGATGATCGTCTTTCCCGGTGCGACAATGGCTTTGACGGTGCTCGGACTGAATCTGTTCGGCGACGGTATCCGGGATGTGCTGGATCCTATGACAAATTAGTAAGCCCCCCTGAAAGAACGGGCGGAAAGGCGGAGACACATATGGCGGAAAAAATATTGGAAGTACAGGAACTGACAACCATGTTCAGGACAGAGCGGGGAATCATGAAGGCTGTGGACGGTGTTTCCTTCCATGTCAACAAGGGGGAAATTCTGGGCATTGTGGGAGAGTCCGGGTGCGGCAAGAGCGTGACCTCCCAGTCCATTCTGAGGTTGTTCGATGAAAAATATACGGCGCAGTACCAGGGAAAGATTCTTTTTAAGGGCAGGGATCTCCTGAAAATTCCCATGAAGGAAATGCAGGACATTCGCGGACATGAAATATCCATGGTGTTTCAGGATGCGCTGAGCTCCCTGAATCCAGTTTTCACGGTGGGCGAGCAGATTATGGAGACCATTCTCATCCATCAGAACGTCAGGAAGGAAGAGGCGAAGAAGCGGTCGATTGAAATGCTTCGGCTGGTGGGAATCCCCGCACCGGAACAGCGTTTCTCTCAGTATCCGCACGAGCTTTCCGGCGGCATGCGGCAGAGGGTCATGATCGCGATTGCGTTATCCTGCTGTCCGAATCTGCTGATTGCGGATGAGCCGACAACAGCGCTGGATGTGACGATTCAGGCGCAGATCATGGAACTGATCGTAAAGCTGAACAGACAGATGGATATGGGAGTCATTCTGATTACACATGATCTGGCGGTCGTGGCGGAGACCTGCAGCAGGGTAGCCGTGATGTATCTGGGACAGATCGTGGAGGAAGCGGATGTGGAGCATATCTTTGACAATCCCCTGCATCCCTATACCAGAGGTCTGATACAATCCATTCCGCAGCTTGAGGGGGTACGTCAAAAGAGACTTTACATGATAAAGGGAATGGTGCCGCTTCTGTCACAGATCCCGGAGGGCTGCCGCTTCGCACCCAGATGTGAGTTCGCTACAGACGAATGCAGAAAGTGTATGCCGCAGCTTACGGAGGTCGGCGAGGGGCATCGGGTACGCTGCCATAAGGCAGTAAATACCGACGGGCACCCGACCGGCAGCAGCGCAGAAGAAAAGAGGTGAATCTGGCATGAGTGATAGAGAAGTGGTTTTGGAGGCACAGCATGTTAAGAAATATTTCCCGATAAAAGGTGCGTTCGGGAAGGTGAAGGACAATGTAAAGGCTGTCGATGACGTGAGCCTGAAGCTGTATAAGGGAGAGACGCTGGGGCTGGTCGGAGAGACGGGCTGCGGAAAAAGCACCCTTGGCAGGACGCTCCTGAAGCTGGTAGAGCCGACCGACGGCAGAATCATCTTGCGCGGGACAGATATTACAAAATATACCGAGAAGCAGATGCGCGCAGAGCGAAGCAAAATCCAGATGGTCTTTCAGGATCCCTATACTTCCCTGAACCCCAGAAAACGTGTGGGCGCCATACTGGAGGAGGTTCTTGCAATTCAGGGAATCAGGGAGAACCGTCAGGAGCGGGCGATGGAGATTCTCGGGAAGGTAGGGCTGCGCAGAGAGCATTATTACCGCTACCCGCATGAATTTTCGGGAGGACAGAGACAGAGGATCGGTCTGGCGCGGGCGCTGATTTTAAATCCTTCCATCATTGTCTGCGATGAACCGGTATCGGCGCTGGACGTCTCCATCCAATCGCAGATCATTAACCTGTTGCAGGATCTGCAGGAGGAAAGGCAGCTGTCCTATGCCTTTATTGCGCATGACATGAGCGTTGTAAAGTATATTTCCAACCGGATCGGTGTGATGTATCTGGGGCATATCGTGGAGGAGGCGCCGACGGATGATCTGTTCGGAATGACGCTGCATCCCTATGCGCAGGCGCTTTTGTCGGCGGTACCCTCCCCGAATCCGCATGTGAGGAAGGAGAGGATTGTGCTGGAGGGAGATGTCCCTTCGCCGATTCATCCCCCGGCGGGCTGTGTGTTCCATACAAGATGTCCCTATGCTACACCGAAGTGCCAGAAGGAGGTGCCCCCGAAAAGGGAGATCAACCGCGGACATTTTGTGTGCTGTCATTTATATGAGGAAGGCAAAATAGTGGAATAGGATGGAGGAAGCGTTATGAGTGTGATCATTGGTTCTATGCGCCATGAGGTAAATTCCTTTTGCAGAAAAACAGTTGATCTGGATGAATTCAGACATGGATACCTTCTGTATGGAGAAGAGATAGAGAAAGAACTGGCGGGAAAGAGAGAAGGGGAAAGCGCCTTTCTGGATGTGCTGAGAGAAAACAATATGCAGGCGGCGTGTACGGTGGCAGCAAAGGATGCCAGCGCAGGCGGGCCGGTCACGGCGGAGGCATTTGCACATCTGATGCAGGAGTTTAAAAAGAGGACTGCACAGATTGCGGAGACGGAGGGCGTGGACGCGGTGCTCCTGAATCTGCATGGGGCAATGCTTACGGAGGACAGTGATGACCCGGAGGGTGAGCTGGTCGAAATGATCAGGGGAATCGTCGGGGAAAAGCCGCCCATAGGAGTCAGTCTGGACGCTCATGCCAAGATTACGAAAAGGCTGGTGGAAAATGCGGATATTATTGTGGGGTATCACACCATTCCGCATATCGATGCCTATGAGACCTCCTACCGCGTGGCAGAGCTTGTAATGGGTATGCTCAAGGGAGAAGTACATCCGTACATGGCATCCATTACCATCCCGACCCTGCTGCCGGTTGAGGCGGAGAACCATAACTTTGGCTTCTATCAGGGGATGGTTGAGAAGAGCCGGGAATATGAGAGCCGGGAGGGAGTATATTCCGTCACCTGCTTTCCCGGACAGCCATGGCTCGATTATCCTGGAAATGCCGGCTCCTTTGTGACGGCGATCAGTGACAGCAGGGAGAAGTCAGAGACGATCGTGCGCGAAATGGCTTCTCTGTTCTGGGAGCGTAAAGAGACCTGTATAACAGATAAATATCCTATCGAAACAGCTGTGCAAAAGGGCTTGCGGGAGGAAGGACCTGTTGTGCTCGCAGAGCTGGGAGATGCACCGCCTGCGGGCAGTACCGGAGACGGAAATGACCTTCTCAGGGCATTGCTGAAGGCGGAACCGAAGGCACCCTGTCTGGTAACAGTTGTGGACCCGGAGGCAGTCCGGGATGCCGAGCGGGCAGGCGAAGGAAACACGGTCAGAACAACAGTCGGCTGGAAGCTGGATCAGCGGTGGGGTAGCCCGATAGAAATTCAGGGAGAGGTGCTGAAGGTACAAAGAGGGGATTTCATAATGGCAATGGGAGATACCCCGGGAACAATGGGCTTGTCTGCCGTTATCAGGATCGGTGAGATTTATCTCATTGTCTGTGAGTATACCTTTTCCCACTACGATCCGAATTCTTACCGCTGTATGGGATTGGAGCCGGAGAAAGCGCAGCTTGTGGGAGTGAAGTCAACAGAGCATTTCAGGGCCTTTTACGGAAAGCTGGCGAAGGACATTCTTCTGGCGGATACGGAGGGACCCAGCATGAGCAGCTTTACGAAATTTGACTGGAAGAAGAAAGGCCATCCCATCTGGCCGCTGGATCATTTTGAATGGTGCGCAGAGGAGCAGGAAGTTTACAAGAGTCGGAGAGAGGGACGCTGAAATGTATGAAGAGTATCTGAATATGATTGACTGCATCAAGGAAGAACTGTATCAGCTGAGTGACGAGATATGGGAATGCCCCGAAATCGCTTTTCGGGAAAAAAAGAGCGTGCAGATTCTGACGACCTATCTTGGGAAAAAGGACTTTACGGTGGAGTGCCCGGCTTATGGGATTGAGACGGCATTTGTGGCGGCATACGGTGCGGGCAGACCTTATATTGGCATCCTCGGAGAGTTCGATGCGCTTGCCGGATTAAGCCAGAAGAGCGGTGTTGCAAAGAAGGAAAGTCTCGTAGAAGGCGGAAACGGGCACGGCTGCGGGCACAATCTGCTGGGGGTCGGCTCTCTGGCAGCAGCCATGATCGTGAAGGATTACTTACAGAAAACGGGAAATTCCGGCACGGTTTTCTATTATGGCTGTCCTGCCGAAGAGGGCGGCTCCGGGAAAGCGTTCATGGCGCGGGAAGGAGCTTTTTCGGAGCTGGATGCAGCGTTCTGCTGGCACCCGGCGGAGCTGAATGAGGTCATGCAGGAGAGCTCGCTGGCAAATGTACAGGTGCGCTACCGGTTTGACGGGCTCAGCGCGCATGCGGCGGAAAACCCGGAGGACGGCAGGAGTGCGCTGGATGCGTTGGAGTTAATGAATGTGGGCGTAAATTTCCTGCGGGAGCATATGAGCCCGCAGGCGAGAATCCATTATGCGGTCACTGACGCGGGCGGAGTCTCTGCCAATGTGGTACAGGCGCATGCCGAAGCGGTATACCTCATACGGGACACGGATATGCAGAAGACCTATCGCCTGTGGAACCGGGTCAACAGGATTGCAGAGGGCATGGCGGAAGCCATGGAGGTCAAGGTAGAATGGCAGCTGATAAAGTCCTGCTCGAATCTGATCTCCAACCGCGTGCTGGAGCACTGTCTGTATCAGGGCTTTTTAGACACGAAGCCGCCGGTCTACAGCGAGGAGGAGCTACAGCTTGCGAAGGCATTTGCCGACACGACAAGGGGCGTGATGGAAACCCGGCTGCAAAAGCGCATGGAAACCATGATCTATCCCAAAAGCAGAAGCATACTGGAACAGCATCTCGGGGAAGATATCTTTACCGGGATCGTGCCCTATGAGGAAAGGGCGGCACAGGGACTTCTGTCCGGCTCCACAGACGTCGGCGATGTAAGCTGGCAGTGCCCGACAGCACAGATCCGGACGGCAACATGGGCAGCAGGCAGCGGAGGTCATTCGTGGCAGATCGTAGCGCAGGGAAAGGGCGGTCAGGCGCATAAGGGGATGCTGTATGCCGGAAAGGTGATGGGGCATGCGGCATTGCAGCTATTGGAGAAGCCGGAGCTCCTGCGGCAGGCAAAGGCAGAGTTCGATGCCTTCCGGAAAGGCAGGGAGTACATACCGATCCCGAAGGAAATCCATCCCGTCCCGCTGGGGAAATAAAAAAGAGGACATATTCAAAAGAGCAGTCTTGACGGCTGCTCTTTTGCGTTAAAATCTACTTGCCCGACACCACATGAAATAGTATACTGTACTATATTGCCTATGAAAAATAAGTCATTACGAAACTCGTGATTCTGCAAGTGACGTTGCGCAGGATGCACAGACCACCGCAGGCACGCTTTCGCTACCTTCCGCACGCAGCGGACGCATAAGATGCCACAGTACGGCATCTAAGCGCCGGCGGCTCCAGAGTGCGCTGCTTGTGGTCAGGTGCATCTTGCACAACTGTGTTCGGAAGCCTGCGAGTTTCACAAATACCTATAATTATAATAAAGGAAGAGAGGGAATGCGCGTAATCGATGATCTGACGGGCGATATGAATCTGCCGGGACACGGGGAAGCCGTAATCCATCAGCCAGCTGGTGTAGGCATGATCCACATAAGGCAGCTTCTCCACATCCAGCCCGAACGCCGCCTTGATCATCTCCTGGCGGGCCGCCTGATCAGTGAAGGTGAAATTCCAATCCCGCAGCGCCAGCTGATATGTGCCGGTGAGCACATAGTTTCCGACGTTTTCAGGATCCAATTCCATGAACACGGGCAGCAGGGAGGCCAGATCGCCCCCCTCCAGGTTGGTGAAGAAATCCACGTCGCCGCTGAAGGCCTTGGCCCACAGGTCGTTCACCAGGGAGGGGTTCTGCCGCAGCTTCTTATACACGGCGGTGGCCAGGGTGCGCTGGCGGCGGGTGCGGCCCAGATCCTT
>USGM01000047.1 GCA_900554205.1 uncultured Lachnospiraceae bacterium | reverse complement strand
TAGGGATTATTGAATTTTTCCTGAAATTTCCCCAGTGACTCCACTATGTCCGCTTTCAGTACAATATCTCCCGCCAGATCCAGCAGCGCCTGTCTGAGTCGCTTCTCCTGAACACTTCCGTAGCACTCTGCCAGCGCATCCGTAATATACACCCCTGCCGTGATCTGAATATCCAGCGCGTGATATACCAGCTTCAATTCCGGCAGCAAAGCCTCGTTATCCCTCTTGTTAAGAAATGGCAGCATGCCCGCCGGCAAAACACTCAGCATCGCAAACGCCACAAGTGCATAAAAGCTGCCCCACCTGATAAATACCGTAAAGCCCAGCGCACCTAGAATCAGACTTGCAGCAATAAACCGCACCGGCTCCACCTTCCTCCCATAATGAAAGGGCGCTCCATTCTCTGTAAGCCACCTGTCAATTCTTTGATAGAGCGGACTGGAATGACTTCTTTTTCTGAGAAACCCTGAGATTTCCTGATAGGTACGCAACAGCCTGTCCATCCGGTGTTCCCTGCTGCCCAGCATTCCAAGCGCTGTGAAGACGAGTACCGCGGTCAGCAGCGAGGCAATATGCATTGTCAGTCTTATCTGTTCTTCTTCCACTGTCTGCGCCTCCCTGTCAATTCGCCCATGCTGCGCCGGTGAGCCGTCCGACCGTAAGCAGTACAACAGCAGACATTGCCATCAACAAAGCTAGGCTTATCATGGCCTCCTGAAGCATTGTCCTGCGCTGCTGTGCCATGCGCAGATATTCCCGCAGACTTCTTCTGCTGCTGTCTACCAGAGCGGAAAAATCTGCACAGTACCGCACGCTGATCTCCATACTTCTTGCCAGTTCCTTGAATTTAGGATGCTCCAGCTGTTCCCCCATAGTAAGCAGCGCCATCGGAACATCCCCTGTCGTTGCCGCCTCATAGCTGCATGCGTCCAGTACACTTCCAAGCGGTTCCTCCATGTACCGGCTGATCTGCTCAAAGATCCCCGTGATCTCGCCGGATGCAATGCTGTAGTTCGCAAGGAAATCCAAAAGCTTTGAAAGATTTTCCTCTGTCCGCCGATAGTTTCTTCTGCGAAGAATCTCCAGAAAGACTCTCTCCGTCCCCAGAAGCAGAAGTGTCAGCACTGTTGCCAGCCACACATTTCCTGCTGCCGCTGCCATCACAAAAACACCTGCCATACAGATCATATTTCCCATGATCCACCACTCCGCCGTGAGCTTCGGATAGTGACGGCGAAGCCCACTGTAACGCAGCAGCTTTTCGCAGGCGTGCCACCCGGAATGCTTCTCCTGCAAGCTCAGCAGTCTCTGCCGGTCGGCAAGGCTTCTCTGTCTCGCTGCCTCATTGATTCCGCTGCGCGTCCTCTTCAACCAGCCGGAGAGATACTCTAACGTACGCAGTTCCCCGAACAACAAATAAAAGCCTATAAACAAAAACCCAAAAACAACAAACCTCATTCCCCACTCCTCCCATAAATCTTGTGATATAACAACTGTTTTCCGGTCTCATCCCAGCCCTTGCATTCAAAGATCTCCTTCACACGGTAATGCTCCATGAAAATCACTGTCTTAAAACAATCCAGCATTTTCATCAGTTCATCCCGCGAATATCTGCTCTGCGCCATGCAGTAATCCACGAGCTTTGAAGTAGCCTTTTCCGCGGACGGTGCATGGATCGTCGCCGCGCAGATCTGCCCCGTATATGCCGCATTCAGCAGATAAATAGCCTCCGCACCCTTGACCTCTCCAATGATAAAAAAGTCCACATCCATCGTAAGTCCGGCAATACTGATATGCTCCAGATCATAGCTGACCTGCTGTTCGCCCGTTCCCGGCAGTGAATGAAGAAACATCATGTCCGGGTGAAACATTGTTGTCAGCTCATCCGCCTGCTGGGCGACCAGCACCGCACAGTCATCCGGCAGCGTCTCCTTCAACGCATTGAGCAGCGTCGTCTTCCCCGACGAATTTCCGCCGCAGATAAGCGTGGATGACTCGCGGAACCGGCTGATCAGCAGCTCTGCCGTGCCTCTGTCCAGCATTTCCTGTTCAATCAGATCTCTGATCTGCGGAAAAACTCTTGGAATCTTTCGGATACAAAGATATGGTTCATCGTAGGTATTTACCAATGGCATGGAAACCGTAAAGCGCAGGATATAATCCGGATGGCTCTCGTTATCGGTAAACCTTTGAATGGCATTCAGATTAGAGATATTTACCTGATTTTTTGTTGCAATGTAGTCGATAAACTGTCGGTACTCCTTCGGCGAGGCAAAAGCTATGGCTGCCGCCATCCGCCTTCCCTTTTTCTTTACGCGGATGTTGTTATAGCTCACTACCCTGATGTCCGAGACATTCTTATCGTCAATCAGCGGCGAAAGTCTGGAATAGCCAAAGATATACTCTTCAAACTCCCTTAAGAGCACTTTGTCCTCTTCCACGGACCGGTGGTAATACTCTGCAATATACCCTGCCGCCTCCTCCAGAAAGGTCTCCTTTGACATCTGTCCTTTCTTCATCTGCATCAGTGACTGCTGTTTTCTTGTAGTGTATTCCTCCACAAGTGTCTGCAACAGACTCTCCGATGCATCATATTCTGTTTTGATCTTCGCTCCCTCCTTTTTTGCGCAGTCAAAAAACACCGTGCACTGCATTTCCATAACTGCATGTCTGTTCTGCGATTTCGGCTGAAACAGCCTCATACGAAAAAATAAAATGTAAGAAAAACTCTGATTCCCGACACGACCGTTCGGGTGATTTTTAATTTAACGCAATAAAAGCAAATTGTCAATACCCAAAATGAAATTTCTGACATTCCTGTTGTGATTTCCGGTAAAAAGTGATATACTAACCTTATTCCAAAGCAGAAAACGTCCGAATGGACATCAATACCATGCTTGGGAAATAATCATGATATAATGAGCGTTAGTGAGCCAACATGCTTGCATGATTGACGAACGGCGAATTTGATCATGACAGCTGCGAAGCAGCGGAAAGCGCCGTAGGCGCGTGTCATGGTATACTAAGCAAGGATAGGCACTATGAAAGAGAGGTAGTTCATTATGTTTATTGTCTTGGCAGGAGGATTGCTTATTGTCATCGTTGTTGCTGTTGTCGCGGCGGTTGTATCCGCTGTCTGCTCTGCCGTAGCAGTAGAATCTGACCCACAGGAATAAACAGTCAGGGGAATGACTGTGAAATCATTCCCCGTTTTTTTCAGCCTGTATTTTCGCTGCCAGCTCTTCCAGATACATCCAGCGTTCCATCTTCGTCTCCAGCTCTTTTTCTGCCGCTTCCTTTTCCCCGGTCAGTTCACCAAGCTTTACAAAATCCTTTGCATGTTTGAGCATATCCGCATCGCACCTTACAATTTTTTCTTCAAGCGCGGCAATATCCTTTTCTATTGTCTCATAGTCCTTCTGCTCCTGATAGGAAAACTTCAGCTTCTGCTTCTGTCCTGCCTTCCAGTTCTTTCCCTTTGCATCCGAACCGGTCTCGCTTCCGCCCTTGCTTCGTTCCACCTTATCGGCAGACTCCTGCTCCATACGCTTGCGGTTTGCATAATCGGTGTAGCCGCCCTCATGCTGCACAAAAATTCCATCCGCCTCCATGGCGAAAATACGCTGCACGGTTCTATCCAGGAAATACCTGTCATGCGACACCACAATGACAATTCCCTGAAACTGATCCAGATAATCCTCCAGAGTTCTCAGCGTCGCAATGTCGAGATCATTGGTCGGCTCATCAAGGATCAGCACATTCGGTGCCCCCATAAGCACCTTTAAAAGATACAGCCGCCTTCTCTCTCCGCCTGAGAGCTTTCCGAGCAGACCATATTGATCCTCTCCGGCAAACAAAAAGCGTTCCAGCATCTTCGCCGCGCTGACCTTTCCCTCCGGCGTATCCACAAACTCCGCAACGTCGCGGATATAGTCTATCACGCGCTGATCGGGCTTCATCTCCTCCCCGATCTCCTGTGCGTAATAGCCGATCTTCACGGTCTGACCGAGCTCGATGTGGCCGCTGTCCGGCTCGATCTCCCCGATAATCATCTTCATAAGAGTAGATTTTCCGCTGCCGTTCGGCCCTATGAAACCAACACGGTCATTCTTCCCGAACAGATAGGTAAAATCATGTATCAGCACCCTGTCACCATATGCCTTGCTGACGTGCTCCAGCTCCACGGTTGTCCTGCCAAGCCGTGTCACAGCGGATGCCATCTCGACCCTGCCGTCCTTCTCCGGGGCTTTCCTGCCCTGCAGCTCCTCGAACCTGTCCAGACGCGCCTTCTGCTTGGTCGATCTCGCCCTCGCTCCCCGCCTGACCCATGCAAGCTCGTTGCGCAGGATGCTCTGCCGCTTCCGCTCGCTCGCCTCCGCCATCTCCTCGCGCTCCATCTTCAATTCCAGATAACCCTCATAATTGGCCTCATAGGAGTAGATGCTGCCCTTATCGATCTCAATGATACGGTTGGTCACACTGTCGAGGAAATACCTGTCATGCGTTACCATGATGACAGCGCCCTTGCGCTTTTTCAGCACATCCTCCAGCCAGTCACTCATCACATTGTCCAGATGGTTCGTCGGCTCATCCAGCACAAGAATCTCCGCCGGAGACAGCAGCACGGACACCAGCGCCAGACGCTTGCGCTGTCCGCCGGAAAGCTGCCCGCAGGGCTGTCCGAACTCCGTGACCCCCAACTTTGTCAGCATCGATTTCGCATCTGCCTCGATATAGCCCGCATTGCTCTCTGTCCTGTTGCCGCGCAGAACAGCCTCCAGAACCGTCTCCTCATCATCGAACTGCGGGTTCTGCGGCAGAAAGCGGATCATGCAGTGGTTGGCTGTTATGATCTTTCCCTCATCCGGCTCCTCAAGCCCGGCAATCATCTTTAACAGCGTCGATTTGCCGGTTCCGTTGATGCCGATGATTCCGGCTTTCTCGCCCTCCTGCAAATAAAAGCTCGCATTGGAAAATAATTTGCGCTCCCCGTATGCCTTGGTAATATTGTCAACTGTCAAAATGTTCATGGCTTCCTCCAGCTCCAACCGTCCTTTTCTTTAATCCAACGCGCCGTAGGTCACCATGCGCAGCTTTCTCACAAGCGGTGTCGTCCCCGCGCCGCAGCGCTGGATAAAGTACAAAAATACCAGATCCTCCGCGCTGTCCATGCACACATAATTTCCTGTCCAGCCATCCCAGCCAAACTCACCCAAAGACGCATTGCTGCCCGCCGCACTGTCCTCCTCCAGCACCCGCATCAGGCAGCCGTAGCCATAGCCCTTGAGGCTGTCCCAGTCCAGCGACACTCTCTGCTGCGCGGTCAGATGATTGTGTGTCATAAACTCCACCGTCTTACGCCCCAGTATCCGCCTTCCGCCATAGCTGCCTCCTTGCGCGAGCATCTGGGCAAAATGGGAATAGTCGTCCAGTGTGGAAACCAGACCCGCTCCGCCGGATTCAAACGCCACATCCTCCCCATAATATTCGCCAAGATGGCTGCCCATATGCGGAACGAGCACGCCACCCTCCGCAGGCTCATAGTGCTGTGCAAAGCGTCCGCGCTTAGCCTCCGGCACAAAGAAGCCGGTGTCCGGCATATTTAATGGCTCAAAGATCTCCCGCCTCAAAAATTCCCCGTAGGACACACCCGCGATTTTCTCCACAACTCCGCCGAGTACATCCGCCGAAAAGCCGTACATCCACCTTTCGCCCGGCTGAAATACCAACGGTACACCGGCTATCCCACGCATATATTCCTGCGTATCAACTCGTTCCCCCTGCATCCTGCGGCGGACGAGTCCTTCCACAACCGCCTGCATCCGCCTGCCCGGCTCCGTCGTCTCATCCGGGTAGGTAATGCCCGATGTCATGTTCAAAAGATCAAAGATCGTCACCTCACGCGCTGCTGGAAGCTCTCTTCCGCTCTTTTCATCCCACACGCACTGTCCCGCAAAGCAGGGAAGATAGCGAGATACCGGTTCTGTCACATCCAGTTCGCCGCGCTCCGCCAGAAGCATGACAGCCGCAGCCGTGACAGGCTTTGACATGGAGTACAGCCGGATAATCGTGTCGCGCTGCATCGGGAGTCCCCGCTCCGCATCCGCAAGCCCGAACGCATTATAATACAGCTCTTTTCCTCCCTGTATCACCAGCGCACTTGCGCCCTTGACATACCCGCTCTCCACCTCACGGCGGATCAGCCCATCCATGATCTCCCGGTAATTTTCCCGCATATCTCTGTCTCCCATCTATTTTACAAGCACTGACCTCATTTTCAAAACTGTTTTCAGTATAGCGTACTCTCCCCCGCGATGCAAGACGAAAAGAGCCGCGCACCTTTCGGCACGCGGCTCCGCGACGATCTAGCTTTCTATTTCCAGCAATCAGATTTCCACTTCCAGATGCAGCACGCTGCATGCGGGAGCCGTAAACTTCACCTTGCAGCCGTCCACAGCAACAGCGGTAAATTCCACAGTATGTACCTCATCCGGCGCCTCAAAGGTATTATGCGCCTTCATGTCACCGGTCAGCACCTCTGCCTTTACGGACTTCACCGGAGTCTCGGCAAAGACAGCCTCTATCTCTGCGGCATCCGTCAGAGAAGCATTTGTCAGTGTAACATGAAGCTTTCCATCCTTGCCCAGCGAAACGGACTCAGACAGATTCGGGATTCTGCAATTCTCCTCGATACCGATCTCCTCGGTCTCTACGGAAGACTCCAGCAGCTCAGCATCCTGATGATATTTGTAAAGGTTAAATGCGTGCCAGGTAGGTGTCTTTAACATCTTCTCGCCGTCTGTCAGGATCACTGCCTGAAGCACATTTACCATCTGCGCAATGTTTGCCATCTTGACACGGTCGCAGTTCTTGTTAAAGAGGTTCAGGTTGATACCCGCAACCAGTGCGTCTCTCATGGTGTTCTGCTGATACAGGAAGCCGGGATTCGTTCCGGGCTCTACATCATACCATGTTCCCCACTCATCGATGACCATACCGATCTTCTTCTCCGGGTCATACTGATCCATGATCGCACCGTGACGGTAGATCAGATCCTTCATCTTCAGAGTCGCCTTCAGCGTGCGGTACCATGACTTCTCGTCAAAGTCCAGCGCCGACCCCTTCTTTCCCCAGTCACCTGTAGGAAGTGTGTAATAATGAAGGGACATTCCGTTCATGAAGCCCCAGCCGTGGTCAAAGGTCGTCTCCAGCACCTTATCCGTCCAGTGATAATCGCCTGCGTTAGCGCCGCAGGCAATCTTGGAAATCGGCTTGCTGGAATTATAATTGCGGACATAGGTCTGGTATCTGCGGTACATATCACCGTAAAATTCAGGTCTCATGTTTCCGCCGCAGCCCCAGTTCTCGTTGCCCACTCCGAAATAATCCACTGTCCAGGGCTCCTCATGACCGTTTGCCTTTCTCAGGTCAGCCATCGGGGAGACACCCTCAAAGGTCATATATTCCACCCACTCACTCATCTCCTGAACGGTGCCGCTGCCAAGGTTTCCGTTGATATAGGTCTTGCAGCCCAGCTGTCTGCACAGCTCCATAAATTCATGCGTACCGAAGCTGTTGTCCTCCACAACACCGCCCCAGTGCGTATTGATCATCTTCTTGCGTCCCTCCTTGGGACCGATGCCGTCCTTCCAGTGGTATTCATCTGCAAAGCAGCCGCCCGGCCAACGCAGCACAGGCACCTTGATCTCCTTCAGAGCCTCGACAACATCCGTCCGCATACCATTTACGTTGGGAATGTCAGAGTTCTCTCCCACATAAATTCCCTCGTAGATACATCTTCCCAGATGTTCTGAGAAATGTCCCTGCAGTTCAGGATTGATGTGTCCTTTTTTTACCTTTGGATTCACATAAAGTTTTGCCATGTTTTTTACCTCACTTTTATTCATTAATGAATGAATTGTTTAAGTTTGTGCTTAAATTCGTTTCTTCCCTTTCAGTCTAGTCCTTTGTCTGGAAAATGTCAAATAGAAACGCATTAGCAGTTTATACAAATTTTTTTGCCCTTTTTGTCACTATTCATCATTTTTGAATTTAGTTCATTTTTCACTTCACTAATCATTCTAAAGATGCTATACTCAGATACGAAAAAATAAACGGCATGGCTGCCGTTTAGAAATGAGGTATCTCTATGCTCTACTTGTCTTCTCTTGATGAAGCGCAGGAAATTATCAGGGCGCTGAGCGCTCCCATGCGAATGGAGATCATGAAAATTATTTATGCAACTCCCGGAGTCAGCATGAATTATCTTGCAAAAACCCTCGGACTGACAAACAGCGCTGTTTCCATGCATGTCAGTAAGCTCGTTGCCGCCGGTCTCGTCCAGATCCGGACCAGCTCCGGCAAACGAGGAACCATGAAGCTGGTCAGCCCCTGTCACGACCGCATTGTCATCGATATGCTCCCCGAGCTTCCGAGGGAGGAAGAGCATTTCTATCTGGACGACATAAAAATCGGATATTTTATCGCCTGCAACGTCACTCCGACCTGCGGTCTTTCCACCCCGGAGCATCTGATCGGCGCGATGGATGACATCAATGCCTTTACCTTCCCGGAGCACTTTGACGCCGGAATCCTCTGGTTTACCAGCGGTTATGTGGAATACGGACTTCCGAACCACCTTCAGGCAGGACAGCGTCTGCGCGAGCTGCAGATCTCCTTTGAAATCTCGTCGGAATATCCCGGCTTCAATAAGGATTACCCTTCCGACATTCACTTTTCCCTGAACCAGACCCCTCTCGGTGTATGGGTGAGCCCCGGCGATTACGGTGACCGCAAAGGACACATCTCTCCGGCGTGGTGGCCCGAAAGCCTCAACCAGTACGGTCTGCTCAAGACTCTGATTATCAACGCGGAGGGAACTTATATGGACGGTGGTCTCAGGCTCTCCGATGTCACGATCGACGATCTGGGCATCGATTACAACAGCCGTATGATTTTCCGCATCGCCGTTCCGCAGGATACAGCCAACTGCGGCGGCTGTACCCTGTTCGGTGAGCAGTTCGGAGACTACAATCAGGCGATCCGCGTCAAGGCTCTGTACGAGTGATGTCTACAATTCTCGTCGCAACCTTCGCCCCAAACACAGTGTCGTGCTCGACAAGCAGCATGGTCGGCTGATATTTCAGTATCAGCTGTTCCAGCTGCATACGCGAAAATACATCAATAAAGTTCAACGGCTCATCCCAGATATAAAGATGTGCCGGGGTCAGCAGGCTTGTCGCCAGCAGAACCTTTTTCTTCTGTCCCTCGGAATATTCTTCCATCCGCTTGTCAAACTGCGTCCGCTCGAAATCAAGCTGACGCAGGAGCGCCTTCAGCATACTTTCATCCAGACCATGCATCCTTGCATAATCCTTCAGTCCGCCGGACAGCCCGGAGGTATCCTGATTGACATAGGATATCCGCAGTCCCGCCGGAATCTCCAGTCTTCCGCTGGCCTCCGCATTGCCGGCATTTCCAAGCACCGCCTTGATAAAGCTGGACTTTCCACAGCCGTTCACCCCGCGCAGCAGGACACGCTCTCCCCTGTGAAGCTCGAACCGGAAATTCTGCAGCACCGTCTTTCCCTCATACCGCAGTCCGAAATCCTGCGCCACAATATATAGCTCCTTATGAAATTCCTGTGGCATCAGCTTGAGATCCACCGGGTTCTCAATATCCTTCAACAGCCCTTCCTTTTCCGCGATTTCGTCATTGATTCTGCGCTCCGTGTTCTTTACGCGCTTCTGCATTGCCTTTGTCTTTGCGCCGATGTATGCCCGCGTATGGATATACCTGTCCGGCTCTTTCAGCGGATCATACCCGATCTTCGTCTTTTCGTTTTTGTCCGCCCATCTGTCTATGCGGTCCGCAGCCACCCTCAGCTTGCCGATCTCCTTCAGATGCTTTTCGTTCTCGGCGCGGTTAAAGTTATCCGTTCTCTCCTTATTTTCCCACCAGCTCGAAAAGCTGCCCTTCTCTACGTCGATCGACTTCCGGTTCAATACGAGGACATGATCGATGCAGGCATCCAGAAGCTCTCTGTCATGTGAAACGAGAATGAATCCCTTTTTCGATCGGAGATACTCCTTTACCACCTGTCTTGCCTCAATGTCAAGATGATTCGTCGGCTCATCGACCAGCAGGAAAAAATTCTCCTGCGAGAACAGAAGCGCCAGCATAGCCTTCGTCCTTTCGCCATGGCTTAATGTACAAAAAGGTCTGTACAGACATTCGGCGTCCAGCTCCAGCTGATCCAGCTCCCGGAGCACCTTCCACATCTCACAACCGGGGCGCAGCTGTTCAAACAACTCCGCAGCTGCAAGTTCCTCCTGCCCCTCTTCCATTTCATAGGGAAAATAGTCAAATGCTACCGATGCCCTGATACTCCCCTGATATTCCTGTTTTCCCTGCAAAAGACGCAGAAACGTCGTCTTTCCTTTGCCGTTTCTGCCGATGAAACCGAGCTTCCAGTCCGTGTCGAGCTGGAACGAAACATTCTCAAAAATATTGTCATAGCTGCCCTCATAGCTGAAGGTCAGATTTGATACTGTAATTTGCGACATATAATTCCCTCCTTTTCCGTTGCCAAAAAGAGAGAGATTACGCCCTTACTCCGATAAATGGGCACAAAAATAAGGCGGATGTACGGCATAATCCACTTTTGGCAACATGAAAAACGAAGATCCTGCCTTTTCGGCTTCCATCCCCGTTATTTAACCGTTTCATGTTCTCAAAAGTTGACTATCTCCGCACTCCAGCCTCCGCGCTATGTCTGTATTTTCAGCGTCGTCACCCCTGCATAGCCTGTGGGTTTCCGCGTTGCAGACCGTGATTGGTATCTTCGCACCGCTGTCGCCGAATCTTTTCATATAGTAAATATACCATAATCTTTCATTTTGTGCTATACTCTTTTTAAAGAAATTTTAGACGTTTTCAAAGCGAGGATTTTTATGAGAATCAAGGATGCTGTTTCCAATTTGCAAAAGAGTCGCCCAGAGGATCCGCTTCATTCTCTTTCTACCTCCTGGGGGGAGAAAATCATAAAGGATGACACGGAGTCCGTCTGGCAGGAATATCCAAGGCCCCAGCTGGAGCGGGACAATTACCGTATGCTCAATGGGAAATGGAGCTACTGGATTTGTCCGGTCACAGACGATCACCTCATGCCCATGAAGGGAGAGATTCTGGTTCCCTTTTCTCCCGAAGCCCTGCTCTCCGGCGTCAGCCGCCAGCTGCAGCCGGATGAATATTTATGGTATGAGCGCTCCGTCAGCTTTACCACGGATGAACTGGCGCGCAAGGCTAAGGGACAGCACTGCATCCTGCACTTTGGTGCCGTAGATCAGCAGGCGGTAGTCTATTGCAATGGCAAGGAAACCGTTTCCCACACCGGCGGTTATCTTCCCTTTGAGGCAGATATTACGAATTACGTCTCCGATGAGCCGATGCTTCTGCAGGTGCGCGTCCGCGATGTGAGCGACACCTCCTGGTATACCCGCGGAAAGCAGACCTTAAATCGGGGCGGCATGTTCTACACTGCCCAGAGCGGTATCTGGCAGAGCGTGTGGTACGAGTGGGTACCGGAAAATTATATCCGTAAGATGAAGATCACCCCGGATGCCGACCACGGTGCTGTCTCCATTGAGCTATGCTCGGAAAAAGAATTTTCTTCCATTTCCTGTACTGTATATAAGGCGACGACAAACTTTGTGGCATCCACCGACGCTGTATCCCATTCTCTCCCCGGGGAGCGCACCATTGCCCTGATCGGAGTGTCTGTACAGCGCGAGTCCTCCTCGCCGAATGTCCTGCGGCTGGTTCTCCCGGAGGATGCCGTTCATCTCTGGACACCGGAGCAGCCCTATCTCTACAGCTTTACCATCATTGCGGACAATGACCGGATTCACGGCTACTTTGCACTGCGCAGCTTCACGGTCGAGCCCGACGAAAACGGCACTCTCCGGTTCTGCCTGAACCACACTCCGTATTTCCTTCACGGGCTGCTGGATCAGGGCTACTGGCCGGACGGGCTGATGACCGCCCCCTGCGACGAGGCATTTATCTATGACATTGATCTGGCGAAAAAAACAGGCTTTAATATGCTGCGCAAGCACATCAAGGTCGAGCCGATGCGCTGGTACTACCATTGCGACCGTCTCGGAATGATTGTCTGGCAGGACATGGTGAACGGCGGAACTGCCTACCATATGCCTCTGCTATGCTATCTTCCCACCATATTCCCCAACATCGGAATCCACACACGCGATTCGCATTACAAGCTCTTCTCGCGCGCAGAGGAGGAAGGACGTCTGGCGTGGGAACAGGAATGCATGGATATGATAGAGCATCTGTACAGCGTACCGTCCATCGCCGTCTGGGTTCCCTTCAACGAGGGCTGGGGACAGTTTGATGCCGCCAGAATTGCCAAGAATGTGAAAGAGAAAGATCCCACCCGCCCGGTCGATCATGCCAGCGGCTGGTTCGACCAGAAGGCCGGCGATTTCAAGAGCATTCACAATTACTTCCGCACGCTGAAGGTGAAGTCCGACAAAAAACGTGCCTTTGTCATCAGCGAATACGGCGGCTATGCCTGCCATATCCCCGGTCACTCCTCCGTAGACCGGATCTACGGCTATCGCAAGTATGCCAACCCGGAGGAATTGACCACCGCCTACCGGCAGTTGCTTGAAAAACAGCTTTTCCCGTTGGTTGACAAAGGCTTAAGCGGCGCCGTATATACGCAGCTTTCCGATGTGGAAGAGGAAGTGAACGGTCTGGTAACCTATGACCGGAAGATTGTGAAAATACAAATGACGTGACCACCCGGCCACGTCATTTGCATTTCTGATTACTCTATGACATTCCATTTACTGTCTTGTACTTATAAAGCATTTCCGCATGGTTCTGCTCTTCGATCTGGATGTCTGCCAGCAGCTTGCGGAGGCTGCTCTCTCCGAAGTTGAAGACATTCGTGTTGTACTCGCCGGAGACCAGCTTCTCCGTACCGATACAATCTGTCGCAAGAAACGCATCATGCTGCTTGTCCTCAGAATTTGTCATACCGGAATAGGTTGCCTTGGGCTCATATTCCTTTCCGTCGGAATCGTTACAATTGCAAGTCGGCACCGTACCCTCGAGTACCTTGCCAAGGGATTCGTAGTGCTCCCTCTCCTTGCTCTGCAAGGTCTGGAAAAGGCTCTTTAATTCAGGGTCTCTCGCCTGCTCTGCATATTTTCCGTACTTCTCCACACAGCTCTTTTCCTGTGTCTGCAAATCCTGGATTGCCGTCCGTTCCTTCTCTTTTAAAATCATCGCGCTTATCCTTTCCTGAAACTATCTTTTACAAAGATATGTTTGACAGGAAAAAACACTTTTATTCCGTCTCCGCAAAGATTATTTTCTTTCATCCAGATAGAGCTGTATCCGGTTGTCTATCGCCCCGACAACATCCTGTGCCTTCTTGGCATCCGAAAAATAACTCTCTGCTTCCTCCCATATAATGTCAAAAAGAACAGTGTCACCTTTATCCGGCAGACAGCTCTCCATAAATGCCTTGTATTCCTCCACATAGGTGCTGCCATCTGCCTTACCCGGCAGCAGTCCCAGACCTTCCCACATGTATTGTTCAGCATATTCATTATACTGCACAGTTACGTCAGTGATATCCTTCCGCACACTGAGACTATTCTTGAATTCCGCCTGATTCTCAAGCGAAAGCATATATTCCAGAAATGCTTTTATCGCTGTCTTTTCCTGTGCATTCCTGTTTACCGCAAGAATTCCTCCCACCGAGAAATAATTGCCGCTTCCCTCCTCCACAGGATAACCGACCGCATGTCCCGCACCGTCAATGTCCGAGAGTATTGTAAAGAAGAAATCTGCCCTATTGATCGGATAGTACATCGCAAGATAGCTTCCGTCACGGACGCGCGCCGCTCCATCCACTCCGCCAGCGCCATTTCCGCTGTACTTTTTCACCAGCTCCAGAACCGCCGCAAAATCATTCTCCTCGAACCGGCTCTCTCCGCTCTCAAGGTCGATAAATTTTGACCGTTCAAGATCAATTCCAATCAGACTGTACAGCGTGTTGTATAAATCCATGTCTCTCGTCGGGTAGGTGAACAGTCCCTGCAAATCCTTCTTTTCGTCAGTCAGCCTGAGAATATCGTCGAGCGACCAGCCCTCCCCGTCCCATGTCTGTCCGCTGGTAAAAAGAGTTCTGACACCTGAAGAAATACCGGGGACAATTCCCAGAAGCGTCCCGTCAAGTTCGCCAAGGCTCTTCACATTCGGAAGCAGCTTATCCATGACGGAGACATCCACAAATTCTTCCAGATCCGCCAATGCCCCCATGTCGGCAAGCGCCGTGAAATCTTCATAGGAGAGATACAGCAGATCAGGCCCCTCCCCATTCACAATATCTGCCATAATCCGGTTGCGGTAGCTGTCCGTGTCGGCCCCCGGCTCCTGCATATCTACCGAGTAATGCGGATAGACCTGGTTAAACCGTGTAACACCACTCTTAAAATCACTGTTTCCTTCACAGAGCATTGCAAGCTGTATCTGCGCCTCCTCTACGTTTTCCGAGAAGGTCATCACATATTCCTTTTTCAGAGTACCCACATACAGCCAGGCATCACCATTTTCACCCGCCAGAAGGCAGAGTCTGTCAGTCTGCGGGGAAATACCGATGTTTGCAAAGGAAAACAGCGTCTCCCTGCTGCCATCCTCCACATTCCAGCAATTCAGTTTCTCCTGTGCGATATAGAACAGCTGCTGCCCCGACATTCCGCAGAGGAGAGTCACCGTCTCCTGCGGCAGCACAGCGCGTTCCTTCCATGTACCAGATTCCCCGTCAAAGGTAATCAGCTTTGTATCCCCTGTTCCCTCGTCCGTCACCGGAAAGATCACTTCACCGCTTCCGCTCTTCACGGGAGCACCTATGCTTCTTCCTTCACCTCCACAGGAGTAGGTTCCTGCTGTTTTCCCCTCTGCATCGAACGAGAAGCATTCCTGTCCATTCCCCGAAACCACAAAATAGTAACCGTCACTGTATCGGAACACAGGATTTCCTTCGGCATCTGCGAGCTTCTCCTCCGGGCGTATTTCCGTCTGCAGAGCACCGCTCCGGTCGGTATTCACAATCCGATATTCTCCGGATGTCTCCCCTGCCTCAATCAGGAAGCTCATGCCGCTTTCCGAAAGGTCAAAACCGACCACTGTTTCATCGGTCAGGTTCCAGTCCCCCAGAGGTAATTCCACCGTTGTCTTTTCAAAATCCGGGACGGCATAGCGCTCCAGAAAACATTGATAACCGGAATCCATATAAAAGCTTCTCAGGACGTAAAAACCATCCTGTCCGGCAAGTGTGCGCGGTGTTATGGTATATTCCGCATTTTCCGGTTGCAGCACCTCAAGTCCATCATAGTTCGCCGGGCGCAGCCGGTTCGTCTCCTGTCTCTCTGCCACCGGAAACATTTCGTCACTGTTCTGTGTTTTCTTCCCGTCCTGACTCTCCGTGTCTGTATTTGCCGTCGTTCCTTCCGCTCCACAGCCGGAAAATGTCAGCAGCGCTGCCGCCAGTGCAGCCAGAATTCTCATCCCTTTTTTCATCAATGTCCCCCTATTCGCCAGATTCTATTACACCCTTCACCCCGCCGTCAGCTTCTCTGCTTGGATATTTCGATCAGCTTCTGCATGCGGCTTGTGATCTTGCCCAGCACATTTGAATTTTCTTCCTGAGCTGCCATGGTCTCATTCGCATGGGCGGACGCTTCCTCCGAAATTGCAGAAATCGTCTCGATCGAGTCCACAATGCGCTCGTTAGCTGCCTTTAATTCGTTAATATTTGTGCTCAGTTTTTCTACATTTTCCCGGATTTCCAGTGTATTGCTCCGAATCCGGCTGAAATTCTCCGCCGTGTGCTCCGTTGACTGCTTCTCGTCATCGATCGCCGCAATCATTTCGCGCACGACCGTCACCACCTCACTGATTGCAACGGATAAGTTACCGATCAGGTCTGTAATGTGCACAGTTGCCGTCTTGGTCTGTGTCGCCATGCCCGAAATCTCCGTGGCAACAACCGTAAAGCCCTTTCCTGCCTCACCGGCTCTCGCCGCCTCAATGCTGGCATTCAACGCCAGCAGGCTTGTCTTCGAGGTAATGCCGCTGATCAGCTCCACGATCGAATGCATCTCTTCAATATATTTATCCAGCGTCTCCAGCTTGTCGGCAGCGTCAGAGCCTTTCTCCACAGAATGTTCCACATGAGCCACTAGCGTCTCTACCTGCTTGTTTGCTCTCTCAAGGATCTCCATTGTCTGCTTCATATTATTGTCGATCTTTTCCACCGCACCACTGACAAAATCGACCTTTTGCTGAATCTCCTCGGTCTGGTGCAGCTGCTTCTGCACCGCTTCTGCAGTCTCGGTCGTTCCGCTGCCGACCTCCGCCATCGCATTCTTTGTCATCCCGGAGGACACGTTCAACTTCTCGACCTTTCCGTAAATGTCTTCCATACCTGCCTGCATCTGTTCTGACATTCCGCTAAGCTCCGTCAGCAGGCCCTCCGTCCTGCTCTGCGCCTCTTTGATGTCATCGAGCTTCTGACGGCTGTTCGCATCCGAGGTCTTTGCCGCATAGATGGAATACACCGCCACAAGCACCATGGCAACGACCTGAACGACTGCCTCATCTCTTCCCTGATAGCCGAATTTTCCCGTGAGTGCTCCGCCTACTGTCATAATCAGACTCAAAATAACCGTTCCCGCATTGATCTGGATTGAAAACTTTACATCATTAAACACCGTTACCAGAAGTATCATAGGAATCACGAGCACATAGATATTTGCCTCTTCCGTCGTCAGCACCATCACGGAATAAGTAATGGCAAAGCCGATTCCCACTGTGTGTTTGATCATGGCTGTCTCTTTGTCCTTCAAAAAGAAAAACCATCCCAGCGCAACGGGCGCCAGAGCCAGCACAACGATCATCACGGAATACAGAATCCCCCGCTCGCCTCTCAGGAAACGCGCTATGTAGAAAGCCACTACTATCAATGCCTCTATCGTATGCCCATACAGAGCTGTCCTGTTATTTCTCTGTACCTCACTGATCCTATTATCTCCCATTTCCCCGCTCCTTCCGGTTTCCCTGCTATTTCAGCTTCAGACAATCTCATACTGCATAAGCTCGTACTTCAGTCTTGTTCCCTCCGTTATTTCCGGCGAAAGCAGCGCTCCCGCCCTGCTGCCATGCTTGTCCGTCAGATTTTAAACGTCATCTCATGCCATTCCTCGCCACCCCATGTGGAGTTTGCGATGCCGAGATCCAGAAATCCCATTTTCTGATACATCTGCACTTTGGGTTCAAGACAGGTCAGAACCAGAAGCTCTCTGCCGTTCTCCCGCTCCCTGTCTGCGTACCTGCGGACAATCTCCCTCGCAAGTCCCTGTCCGCGGTATTCCGGCAGTACATCCAGTCCGACCAGCATAACGCTTTTTCCCTTCGGGTCGTGCAGGCTGATGTCCGTAAAAAATTCATCCCTGAAGCTCGTCTCATTCGTCGAGATACCGTTCAGAAAGCCTGCCACCCTGCCGCTCGTCCTATCGATTGCAACCAGAAACAGCTCCGGTGCCGCCGCGATCCGCTCTGTCATCGCCTTGTGCGAGCATGCCTCGTTGGGCGGGAAGCAGATATGCTCGATCGTGACCGCCTGATCTGTCTCCTCAGGCAGAATGCTGCGAAATTCAAAGCGCTCCGCCAGTTTCTGTGAGGTCTGATGGTTCTGCAAATCCATTTTATTACACTACCTTTCCATTTCTCTTACAACACATAATACACATAATTTTCTTTTCTCGGCACAGGGGGCTTCGCCGGTTCCGCCGCATACCCGAGCACGCAGTGTCCGATGCCCTCATAATCGCCTTCGATGCCGAGGGACTTCAATATCTTCTTTCCCTCCTCTGACTCGAATTCCTCCTTTGCACGGTGAATCCAGCAGCTGCCGACACCGAGGTCGGATGCCGCATTCATCAGATTTCCCATGACAAGGCTTCCGTCGTATATATAGGTAGGAATTGCCTTGTTTGCCAGAACGACCAGCAGCTCCGGCGCACCGTAGAAGGGATCGATGCCCGGTCTTCCCATGATCTCGGCATTCATCGCCGAAAGCTTATCCCGAAGCTCTTTATTCTTGATGGCAATAATAATCGGAGACTGTAAGCCCTTGCCGGTCGGCGCATACATGCCGGCCCTGATAATCGCCTCAAGCTCCTCGTCCTTGATCGGCTCCGGTCTGAATTTCTTACAGCTTCTTCTCTCCTCAAGCACCTTCAATGTTTCACTCATGAATTTCTCCTTCTTCGATATCATTTTCATCCTGAAAATCTTCCACATGAATCCCATACTTTTCAAGATCGACTCTTCCGTCTGTGACCTCGACTCCATCAGCCTCCAGCAGCTTTGCCTGCGCTCCGCTGCCGCCGAATGCAAATTCCCCCGCCAGCTCACCCTTAGCGTTCACGACCCGGAAGCAGGGGACATGCTCGGGGTCGGAGTTCTTATGCAGGGCATTCCCGACGGCGCGTGCCATCTTCCTGTCTCCTGCCAGTTCCGCGATCTGCCCGTAGGTTGCAACCCTTCCCTTCGGTATCTTCTTTACTGCTTCATAAATCCGCTTCGTCGGGCTGTCTGTGACCAGCGCATAGCTTTCGTCTATCATAAGACGAATATCCTTGTCCGGTATTGAGCCGTCCAGAATGATCGTGTTCCAGTGTTCTCTGTTCTGATGCCAGCCCGGGATGACCGCCGGGAAAGCACTCCGCCAGAAATCGCGCCACTCAGGGCTGACCTTCACATTCAGATTCATGTAGCCGTCGCGCTCATAAGTCCACAGAAAGGCCTTTTTGCTTCCCTTCACCCTGACAAGCTGCCAGTTCGGATCATGGAACGGCGCCTCCTGATAGGCGTCGGGAAAGGATAATCCATAGGCAAGCGCCTCTTCCCTTGTCGTCATTCTATCCGCCTCCTGTCTTCCCTTTTCTCTTCAGTTGTGCTATTCTATGGACAAAAGAATACTAAGAAAAGGAGAATCTTATCATGTATGAATTTACCGAAGATTGCCTGATACATATCGATCAGATCGACGATGAGCACCGCCGGTTGTTTCAGATGCTCAACGAAGCCATCTCCTTAGCAGCGGAGACGGCCGATGTGTCTTCCATCGCAAAAAATCTTTTACAGAATTTAAAAAATTATGCCTCCACGCACTTTGCTCACGAGGAGGCTTATATGGAGAGTATTCACGACCCGGAGCTTCTCCTCCAGAGGCAGGAGCATCTGCAGTTTACCGAAAAAGTGAACAGCTTTACGCTTGACATCTCTTCCCCCGAAGCCGCGAGAAGCTCTCTGCAGGAGCTTCTCACTTATCTGGTGCGCTGGCTTTACCACCATATTCTCAGCAGCGATATGATGATCGGAAAAATGACCTCCGAGAATACCTCCGACCGTTTTGCCTTCACGGAACAGTACCGAACAGGGATAGCGCTTGTCGATGACGAGCATCAGCGCCTCTTTGAAATCATCCGGGAGGTAAATACCCTGATAAACAATGAGCTTCTTCATGACAAATACGATGAGATCATGCATCTTCTCGAGGAACTGAAAAGCTACACCGAATTTCATTTCCACGACGAGGAAGCGTTGATGGAGCGCATCCAGTACCCCGGACTCGCTGCACAGAAACGCGCGCACGCTGCCTTCGTCGAACGCCTTGTGGAGATCGATCTGTCCGACCTCGATAACATGGACAACAACCAGCAGGAGTACCTGAACGAATTGATTCAGTTCCTGCTTGGCTGGCTTTCCAACCATATCCTCGCGTCCGACAAGAAGATCGGCGAGTACATCCGTCAGAACAAAATCACTGTCGATTGAAGCGGCTGATTCTACCGCACAGTCGCTCCGAACGGCATCAGTGACAGCTTTGCCAGCTTGAAGAACTGCTTTCCGAAGGGAATACCGATAATTGTCACACAGAGAACACAGCCCCATACAGCATTTGCAATCGCCATCGGTATTCCCGTCAGGATCAGCCAGAAGATATTGGCAATCAGGCTCGCCGCACCGCCGCCGTATGTAATTTCCTTGCCAAACGGGAAAAATGCCAGCCCTGTAAACTTGAAACACTGACGTCCAATCGGAATACCGATAATGGTAATACACCAAAGGCATCCCAATAACAGCCATGACAAACCGGAAACCGCACCTCCAAAAATGAACCATAATACATTTCCCAGAAATTTCATCCTTCTTTTCTCCTTGTGTGTTATTTATGCCGGTCTTACAACCACTTATTTTTCCTTCTATTATATCGCTATTTGGACTTACTTTCAACGATTAAATCTCTTTAATCGGTAACCGATTCCCCAAACCGTGTCAATATAGTCCTTCTCGCTGTATTCGCCGATCTTCTTCCGAATGTTGCTGATATGGACATTGATCGTCTTGTCCTCACCGATATAGTATTCCTCCCGCGCCAGCTCATACAGTTCCTGCTTACTATAGATTTTGTCCGGGTGTTTCATGAACAGCCCGATAATGCTGAACTCCTGCTTTGTCAAGGCGATGGGATGGTCATTCACATAAAACATATGCCCTTCCTCATCCAGCGCCAGTTCTTCCATCACGATCCTGCCCTTATGCCCCGTCTTCCTATGACGGTTCAGCTGCAATTCCACTCTTGCCAGCACCTCCCTGACATCGAACGGTAATATCCCTTGTATCCCGATGTATGTGTCAGCAGATCCTCTACTGTCGGATAAGCATTTCCCGCCGGCAGCTTCAGGTAATGATTGATCGTAGCTGAAAGCTCCAGCTTTCCTTCCTGTTCCGCCCTGTAAATCAGCGCTGCCGTAAATGTCTTCGTCAGCGAACCTATCTCATAGGTATGAAGCTCCTCCGGCAATTCCTGCCCGTTCTCCCCATAAACCCTATAGGAAACCTGCCCATCCTTAATGATTCCTACCGTGATCACCGCATCGGGATTGTCACCCGTTGTGTACTCCAATGCATCCTGAAAGCTCAGACCGGGAATTTTCTCCATCTGACGCTGTCCGTACATGGCAAACCCAAACACCGCAGTGCACACAAGCAGCCCCACAATAATTATAATTTTTAAAATCCGCTTTTTCATATTTTTCTCCATTCAAAACACAATGAGCCACCCGTCTCAATCGACGGATGGCTCACCTATTATCTCATACATAGACAGATTGTGTAAAGCCTTCTTATTTTTTCCGGAGGTCAAGTCTCCCCATCAGGAGATAAACACCCAGCACAGCGTTGAAGATTACCGCCGAGAAGGTGCTTAATCTTTCGAACAGTCCAAAGACGGATTTGGGCAGCAGACCGGTTCCGATCGGACCAGCCAGCATGGCGATCAGGCAGGCCAGCGCCCATATGCTCAACGACTTTAGCTCCTTCCTCGCCCCGATGCATATCATGACGAGCGCAGCAAGAGAAAACACAACGACAAGTACCGTCACCGCAAGATGCATTATGTTCTGAACATTAGAGAAATCAGCGCCGTTGACCCACGGGAAGCAGGTATAGCCCACATTGCAGAGCCATTCCATCACGGCAAAACAGTAGATGCCGATTCGCAGCATCCGCGATGTAAGACATGCCGCCGCAACGCAGACCGCCATAATGGACACAACAGCACACGGCCCGAATAAGGCATTCAGCTGTCCCGCCAGTGCCGCCGAAGGTGCGCCCTCCGCAGACAGATCGCTCACAGCCATTGTCATCCAGTCATATCCCGGATAGGCAAGCGGCGAGAAAACCACCATCGCCGTATAGGATAGAAGGCTGATAATTCCACAGATTCCCAATTTCGATAACTTCATCTCTATCTCCTTTTCTACGTACGTTCTTTACACATATTTTCAATTTACATTTTCCGATCGTAACAATTGCAAAATTCATCAATATAGCGCTCCATCATACCGTCAGTCTCCCCGCTGCCCGTAAGCCCGGCATCGCCCTCGTAATCTATGATGGCATGAACCGCCATTGCAAAGGAAAAGGCAGCGGCATCCGCGTCATCGAAATGCGTCACCTTCTGCGCCTCCATCGCATAGAAGAGCTGCTTCGTAGCGCGTATCATCGTCCGCGTCTCGGCAATCATGATCTCCGCCGCATCCGGGTTGATCGCCCTCTCGGACATAATCACCTTGTAGAACATCACCATTTCCGGGGCACTGTTCATCGCCTTATACGAGTTGACCGCTATCATTAGACATTCCTTCAAAGACCGGCCTTTTACCAGCTCCCCATAATCCGTCTCGCACTCTCCCCTGCTCTCCCGCGCCCGGCTTCTGAAATAGGAATACATCTTCTCAATGATCTCCTTCTTGGAACTGTAATGGCTGTATAGAGAAGATTTCTTAATTCCAGCCCTCTGCGCAATCTGCGACATAGAAATTCTCCCCAGACCGTTTTCACAGGCAAGTTCTAAAGTTGCCTTTAAGATTTTTTCTTTCATTCCATCAAAGCCACCTTTCAGTCGCAATTATACGATCGTTCGATCGTCAAGTCAAGAAAATTTGTACCTTGTAAATCTGTCTGCTTTTTGTTATATTTATGTTGTTATACAACGTACCTTCGGGGACAAGTCAAGTATTTGGGGATAACAACTATGTCATCAATTAAGAAACGTATTTTTGAAATTATACAGATAGGAAACCGGAAGGATTTTGTCAGCAGCGCCTTTGACTTTTTTATCGTCGTTGTCATCGTGCTGAACCTGTTCGTAACGCTGTTTCAGACCTTTGACGAATCAGCGCCCTACGCTGCTGCCCTGAACTGGATCGAGCTGATCACGATCATCATTTTTACCGTCGAATATGTACTGCGCATATGGACGGCAGACCTCCTCTACCCGGACAAGCCCTACTGGAAGGCAGTTCTTGCCTTTATCTTTTCCCTGTACGGGCTGATCGACCTCCTCACGTTCTTTCCATACTATCTGCCGGTCGTATTCCCCATGGGAGCTGTCGCTTTCCGTATGTTCCGCGTAATCCGCATCTTCCGCCTGTTCCGGATCAATGCGCAATATGATGCCTTCAATGTCATCATCAATGTCCTGAACGATAAAAAAAATCAGCTGATCTCCTCGATCTGTCTGATTCTGATTTTCATGGTTGCCGCCTCGCTCTGTATGTACAGTCTGGAGCACGAGGCACAGCCGGAGCAGTTTGCCAACGCTTTTTCCGGCATCTGGTGGTCGGTATCGACACTGCTGACGGTCGGCTACGGCGATATTTACCCGATCACGACGCTCGGAAAGCTGATGGCAATCGTCATATCCTTTTTAGGTGTCGGCATGGTCGCTATCCCCACAGGTATCATATCCGCCGGTTTCGTCGAACAGTATACCAAGCTGCGCATGATGGCGTTCCACTCCGAGGAGCATGAACTGAAATTCGTGACCTCAACCATCCCGCAGGGGCATTCGTGGTGCCACAAAAGGGTCAAGGAGGTTGCCTTCCCGCCGCAGATCATCCTTGTTATGATTATCCGGAACAGCGAGGCGATTGTGCCGAACGGCGATACCGTGATGGAGGAGGATGATACCCTCGTCATCGGCGCAAGACATTATAACGGAGAAGAAGATATTAATCTAAAGGAAATTATCGTCAAACAGGAAAATGAGTGGGTCGGAAAGCAGGTCAAGGATCTGGACATCTCAC
>USGM01000046.1 GCA_900554205.1 uncultured Lachnospiraceae bacterium | reverse complement strand
GCTGCGTGCGGAAGGTAGCGAGAGCGTGCCTGCGGTGGTCTGTGCATCCTGTGCACCGTCACTCGTCTATCCCCACTCGTCCATCCCCCTCGTCCATCCCTAATATCTCCTGAACCTCTCATACCTGCTCTGCGCAATCTCTTCCCCGCTCCTGAAACTGAACTTCTCCAGAAACTCCTTGATATTCTCCTTCATCCAGCCCCCGATTGCCTCCACCGTCTTCCGGTCGGCACCTCCGAACTCCGGCACAATTCTTTCAATGACTCCAAGCCGCTTGAGATCCTCCGAGGTAATGTTCATCACCTCGCTCGCTTCCTTCGCCCTCTCCGCATCTTTCCACAGGATCGACGCGAACCCTTCCGGCGAGAGAATGGAGTAGGTCGCATTTTCCATCATCCAGACCTCGTTGCCGACAGCCGTCGCCAGCGCGCCGCCGCTGCCTCCCTCACCGATCAGGATGCAGAGCACGGGAACCTTCAACCCCGACATTTCCAACAGGTTTCTGGCTATCGCCTCACCCTGCCCTCTCTCCTCGGCCTCCACACCGCAGAACGCACCCGGTGTGTTGACAAAGCTGATAATGGGACGGTTAAACTTCTCCGCCTGTTTCATCAGCCGCAGTGCCTTCCGATACCCCTCCGGCATCGGCATGCCGTAGTTGCGCCGTGCGCATTCCTTGAAATCCTTTCCCTTGAGATCGGCGAGAATCGTCACCGGCTGACCGTCGAGGAACGCCAGCGCCCCCATCAGTGCCGCATCATCCCCGAAGCCCCTGTCACCGTGCGCCTCCACGACAAAGTCAAAAATATAAGGAATATAGTCCGTTGCCGCAGGTCTCTCCACCTGTCTGACGGTCTTTACCTTCTCCCACGCTGTTCTGGGGCGTGCAAGGAAGGAGCGCTCCTTGACAATCTCCGTCGGCTCAAAATGGAAGTCAAAATTCTTGCGAAATTCCGCATATCTTCCCTCGCGGCACTGGTGCGTTTTAATCAGAAAATACAAGGTCTTCTTCAGATTCTCCCTGCGAACGATCCCATCTATGAATCCATGCTCCTGCAAAAACTCCGCCGTCTGGAACCCATCCGGCAGCCTCTGACCGAGCGTCTGCTTAATGACCCTCGGACCGGCAAAGCCGATCAGCGCGCCCGGCTCCGCCATAATGACATCCCCGAGCATCGCAAAGCTCGCCGTGACACCGCCCGTCGTCGGATCTGTGAGAATCGTGGAATACAGCAGTCCTGCGTCCCCGTGCCTTTTAATCGCGGCTGCCGTCTTTGCCATCTGCATCAGGGAGATAATGCCCTCCTGCATTCTGGCGCCGCCGGAGCAGCAGAACAGGAACACCGGAAGTCTGAGTTCTGTCGCGCGCTCAATCGCCCTTGTGATCTTCTCACCGACCACCTGTCCCATGCTCCCCATCATAAACAGCGCCTCGCAGACACCGATAACCGCTTCCTCGCCGTAGATTCGGCACCTTCCCACCGTCACCGCTTCGTTCACGCCGGACTTTTCTCTTGCCTGCGCCAGCTTCTCCTCATAGCCCTCGTATTGCAGCGGATTGGTCTCCTGAATCTCCTCAAACCACGGAACAAAGCTCTTCCTGTCAGCAACCATGCGGATGCGGTTATTCGTCCTTACGCGGAAGTAAGCCCCGCATTCGTAGCAGACATATTTATTTTTCACCACTCTCTGCCGGTTGAGCATTTTCCGGCATTTGGGACACTTGATTTCAACCTCTGTTTCCATATCTTTTTACCGCGCCTTTCCTCATTTTCCGATGGCGAAGGTCAGTTCCGCCTTTGCCACCAGCTTTCCATCCACCGTCGCCACAGCCTCCCCGACACCGATGGGGCCTTTTGTCCGTATGATCTGTGTTTCCAGCGTCAGCACCTCCCCCGGGCGCACCATCTGCTTAAACTTCGCCTTGTCGATTCCGGCAAAATACGCTGTTTTCCCCCTATTTTCCGGCAGGGACAGAATAGCCACCGCCCCTGTCTGTGCCAGCGCCTCTATAATCAGTACGCCCGGCATCACCGGATTTCCGGGAAAATGTCCGGCAAAATACGGCTCCGAAAAAGTCACGCACTTCTTGCCGACCGCCCTCTTCCCCGGCTCCAGCTCCTCTATCGTGTCAATTAACAGAAACGGGTGCCTGTGCGGCAAAATCTCCATGATCTCCTGTGTTGTGTATACAGCCATAGTGCTTCCTCTCTCCTACTCAAATTTTTTCAAAAGCAGGCTGGCGTTGTGTCCTCCGAAGCCCAGCGAATTGCTCAGGGCATAGGGAATCTCCTCCTGATAGCTCTGTCTGCAATAATTCAGATCAAGCTCCTCCTCGGATTCCCGCAGTCCTACTGTCCTATGGATGAAGCCCTCCTCCATCTCCTTGACACAGGTCACGAACTCCAGAGCACCCGCCGCACCCAACAGATGTCCTACCATGGATTTGGTCGAGTTGACCTTCAGCTTTGCCGCGTGTTCCCCGAAGGCGAGCTTGATTGCCCGCGTCTCAAACAGGTCATTGTGGTGCGTGCTGGTTCCGTGCGCATTGATGTAGGTCAGCTCCGTCTTATCCACACCGGCATCCTCCATGGCGTTCTGCATCGCCCTTGCCGCCCCCGCTCCGTCCTCCGCCGGAGAGGTAATGTGGTAAGCATCCGAAGAGCAGCCATAGCCTGCAAGCTCCGCGTAAATTCTGGCACCGCGCCCCCTCGCGTGCTCCAGCTCCTCAAGCACGACGACCGCCGCACCCTCTCCCATGACAAAGCCGTTTCGCTCCCGGTCAAAGGGAATGGAACAGCGCTCCGGGTCTTCGCTGAAGGACAGAGCCGTCAGTGCCGAAAATCCCGCGATACCGATCGGAGTGATCGCGCTCTCCGTGCCTCCTGCGACCATCACGTCCGCCTCGCCGTACTGGATGGAGCGGAACGCCTCACCGATGGAATGCGTGCCTGTCGCACAAGCCGTGACAACATTCAGGCTTTTTCCCTTTAAGCCGTAAGCAATCCCCACGTTTCCCGCCGCCATATTGGAAATCATCAGCGGAACGAACATGGGACTGACGCGCCCCGGCCCCTTCTCCTTGAGACGGTCGTACTCCCGCTCGATTGCCTGAAGGCTTCCGGTTCCGCTGCCGATGCTGCACCCGACGCGGTATGCATCCTCCTGCTCCATGTCAAGCCCCGCATCCCGGATTGACTCCCCTGCCGCCGCCACAGCGAACTGACAGAACTGCTCCATCCTGCGCGCCGCCTTCTTATCCATATACTGTGTCGGGTCAAAATTCTTCACCTCTGCCGCCAGCTTGCAACGGTATTCCGCAGTGTCAAAATAGCTGATCGGGGCAAAGCCCGTCTTCTCCTCGTGAATGCCCTGCCAGAATTCTTCCACATTATTCCCAATCGGTGTGACCGCGCCGAGCCCCGTCACAACCACACGCCTTTTTCCCTCTCTCATGCTTCCTCCTAATATTCTCATATTCCAAACGCACAAATTTGCGCAGCTACATTGCCATGCCCCCATCGACGCACAGCACCTGCCCTGTGATATAATCCGACTGCGCACCCGCAAGGAACAGCACCGCTCCGGCGACATCCGCCGGACTTCCCATTCTCCCAAGCGGTATCTGACCGACCGCCTTCTCCCGGATCTGCTCCGGCATCGCCTCCGTCATCTCCGTTCCGATAAATCCGGGGGCTACGGCGTTGACGCAGACCCCTCGCGAAGCCAGCTCCCTCGCCACACTCTTTGTCAGTCCGATCAGCCCCGCCTTGGATGCCGCATAATTTGCCTGTCCCGCATTGCCAATCACTCCGCTGACGGAGGAGATATTGATGATCTTGCCGCTGCGCAGCTTCATAAAGTTCCTGCTCAGGTGCCTTATCATGTGGAATGCCCCCTTCAGATTCGTATCCATTACCGTGTCGTACTCCTCCTCCGTCATCCGCACAATCAGATCGTCGCGCGTCACCCCGGCATTATTGACCAGAATATCGACTCTTCCGTATTTTTTCAGGACATCCCCTACCATTGCTTCGCTCTCCCGGTAATCGGCGACATCACACTGCATGCTCTCCGCCGTTCCGCCGCTTTGACGGATCTGATCCACAACCTCCGCCGCCCGTTCCGCAGAACCGTTATAATTGACAATGACAACGGCTCCGTTCTCCGCAAGCGTCAGGGCAATCTGCCGCCCGATTCCTCTGGATGCCCCTGTCACGATTGCTACTTTTCCGGTCAACATGCCAGTTCCTCCATCACCTGCTCCATATCAGCAGGCTTCTCAATATGATAAACAGTTGCATCCCTGTTGATTTTCCTGACAAATCCGCTCAGGGTCTTTCCCGGGCCGATCTCGATGAAGGTGTCAACGCCGTCCGCAAGCATTCTCTCTATACTTTCCCGGAACCTCACCGGATGGGAAACCTGTTTCACCAGCAGCTCCCTGATTTCTTCGCCGTCCGTCACCGGCTCTGCCGTGACATTTGACAGATAAGGAATTGTCGGAGTATGTATTTTCACAGCGTCCAGCTCTGTACGCAGCTTCTCTCCCGCTCCGGCAAGCAGAGCGGAATGAAAGGGGCCGCTCACCTTCAAGGAGATGCACCGCTTCGCCCCTGCCTGCTTCGCCTGTTCCGCTGCCGCCTCCACCGCAGCCGCCTCACCGGAAATCACGATCTGACCGGGACAGTTGTCATTTGCTACCGAAACAATGCCCTCTGTCTGCGCACAAATTTCCTTTACTTTATCCGGCTCCAGACCGAGAACCGCCGTCATGGCTCCGCCCTGCGGATATGCCTCCTGCATATAGATTCCCCGTTTCCGGATCACGCGGAAGAGATCGGGAAGCTCCATCACACCGCCTGCTGCCAGCGCCCCGTACTCTCCAAGGCTTAAGCCGGCGCACAGATCGGCTTTCAACCCTCTTGCTTCCAGCACCTTCAAAATCGCCACCTCCACAGTCAATATGGCAATCTGGGTATATTCCGTGATATCCAGCCGTTCATTTTCTTTAAAGATCAAGTCTTCCATGGACAGTCCGCTGACCTCTCCCGCCAGCTTCCAGACTGCGCGCGCCTCACCGAAGGTATCATAAAATTCTTTTCCCATTCCGGTGTACTGCGCGCCCTGTCCCGGGAACAGAAATGCAATTTTCTTCATCCTAGTCACCAAGCCTTTCCGTGCAAACCCTTTGCACAGTCTGCTGCGCCTGTCTCATAATGTCCTGAATAATGTCGGCGCAGCTCTTTTCCTCCCGGATCAGCCCGGCGATCTGCCCCGCCATCAGGGTTCCGTTCACGGTATCTCCGTCGACGACTGCCTTCCGCAGGGAGCCGAGCGTCAGCTTTTCCAGCTCCATGAAATCCGCATTTTCCTTCTCCAGCTGCAAATATTCCCTTGTCATATGATTGCGCAGAGAGCGCACAGGATGCCCGGTGGATGTCCCGGTGATGACCGAATCGATGTCCTTTGCCTTTAAGATCTGATGCTTGTAGTTCTCGTGGACGATGGATTCCTTTGCCGCGACAAAGCGCGTTCCCATCTGTACCGCCTCCGCGCCAAGCATGAAGGCAGCCGCCAGTCCTCTGCCGTCAGCAATGCCGCCCGCTGCAACCACCGGTACAGAGACAGCGTCCACGACCTGCGGGAGAAGTGCCATCGTGGTCGTCTGGCCAATGTGACCACCGCTCTCCATTCCCTCGGCGACAACGCCATCCGCACCCGCACGTTCCATCATCTTTGCCATTGCCACGCTCGCCACCACCGGAAGAACCTTCACATCCGCCCGCTTCCACAAGTCCATATACTTCGCAGGGTTTCCCGCGCCGGTCGTCACCACGCGAACCCCCTCCTCAACCACAATCCCGGCAACCTCATCCGCATTCGGGTTCAGCAGCATGATGTTCACGCCGAATGGTCTGTCTGTCAGTTCCTTGCACTTTCTGATCTCTTCCCTGACGGCCTCCGGCGGAGCGGATGCCGCACCGATGATGCCCAGACCGCCCGCGTTGGAGACGGCTGCTGCCAGCCGGTGCTCCGCCACCCATGCCATACCGCCCTGAATGATCGGATATTCGATCTGCAAAAGCTCCGTTATTCTTGTCTTCATCCTCTTTCTGCTCCTTACCTGTCAGTCTGCCACGCTGGCGCCGTGATTCTGCATGTAGGCGATGACATCCCCGACCGTGATCATCCCTTCCAGCTCCTCCGACGGAATTTCCACACCGTACTCCTCCTCGAATGCCATAACCAGCTCGAACAGATCCAGTGAATCCACATTCAGATCTTCCTTAAAGCGGGTCGCCTCCGTGATCTCCACATCCTCCAGATTGAACTGCTCCTCCATAATTTCTTTTACTCTCTCTAACATTTTCATGATTTCCTTTCTGTCTTCGCTATATTTACTTTGAAAGTCGATTATTTTGATTATCAAAGTATTTATACGCAATATACTATAGTGCGTGATAAATGTCAATGGGGAAATTTACACGTCCGATCAAAATGCCATTTTCCTGAATTGCAATTAGAAAAACGCCCCTTATGATTTCTGATGAATAATATTGTATGAATCATTCTCCATATTCCTTTACCACCCATCGCCCACTTCTATTTGTCCCCTCTCTTACAAGGACACCCTCTTCCTGCAGCTCCTTCATATCCTTTTGTACCTGCTTTCTCGTCAAATCCATTTCCTCCATAAGCTGGGCTTGCGTTATCATGGGATTTTCCGCCAAAAGTGCTAGTATTGCTTGTTTTCTTTCAGCGCCTTTTTTCAGCTCTTTTTTGGCTCCTTTTTGACTCCTTTTCGGCTCCTTTTCGGCATCTTCCAAAAATCCTTCATGAATAAACAACCTTGTTATAAAATAGCTTCTATCTTCATCCGTCTCAAATTCCGGCTTTGGAGAGCCATTTGTCTCCAATGCATCCAAAATTTTCTTAAACCCGGTGTTTCTCCCCTCTGTCAGATGCAATTCTTTTAAGAAATCCCCAATTCGACGATTTCTATAACGACGATTTGAAACACGAAAGTTTTTTAAGCCTTCGATTGTGACCGAACGATCGGGTCCCGGAAAACTTACAATTTCAATTCTGTCATTTTCAACGCGTACCTCGATTGGTTCACGTTCATCATATGCGCGGTGATAAACAGCATTGGACAATGCCTCTTCTACTGCTGCATATGGGAAATTAAAGAAACGATCCGCTTCTGCCCTGTCAGGATACTTTATAACCTTCTCTGTAATAACAACGTTCCGAATATACTGCAATGCATCCCGAAGCTGTTGCTGAATCGGACCTTTGAATGTTTTTTCAATAATATCATTACCACCAAGTCCATCCGGAAACTGTACCACATCAATCTGGGTATAGGGAAAAAACCTGTCCGGTTCCATGCTAAAAAACATCAAACCTACATTCTTAGGCTTAGTGTATTCCGGCAAGGTGCTGACAATATTCATATCCCGGCACACCTCGATAAAGTCCGCCGTTTTAGACTTCTCATACAAGGAACTCTTTATCTCTTTCAGGTAATTCTGAATAAGGGTGATATTTAAATCCGCCATCTCCGCCTGATGATTTACTCGATCGTCAAAGGGAACCCTGTTTGCAAGATTAAATAAGTCCTTTTCTTCATCATCCGAAGGTTCTACTGTATTTGATGCCTTACGGATGTAATGAATTCTCTCCTTGTTATCCTTTTCCATAGTCTTCGGAGAAGAGTATGGTCTATTATCCCCGCCCGGACACCAGATGACAATAAACTGCTTATTCTGATATGTCTCAACACCTATGATTGGTGTATATGCCGGTCTGATAAGCTTACTTTTTGCAAATATCTCCTTTTGATACTTATCAAGTCTTTCCACAGGCACACCTTTTAGCGGATACACCGGGCGGCCATCCTCTTCTTTTACCCCTATAACAATATAACCGCCGCCCCAGTTATCAAGGTCATTGGCAAATGCACATATAGATTTCAAGGATGTTGCTGCATCCCATGTTTCCTTAAATTCAATTCTTGCCCATTCGACTACTTCACCGGACAGTAATGTTTTAATATTTGTCGGTATTGCCATTATTGCACCTGCCTTTCTGATATCCACCAATAGTTGTATATATTATATTAAGAATCAATTATTATTTCAAGAATAATTCTCCTATACTCAGTACAATTATTTCTGCCTTTTCATCCAATCCATAAGCTCCTCTGCCTCCTCGGCACGCCCTTCTCTCAGAAGGGCATATGCCGGTATGTGCTCCCCAAGATAGCTCAGATCCTGTATAATCTTCTCGTCCTCCGCCATATCATAGCTATCTGCCTCCTGCATGAACCTCTCACCGCGCAGATATGCCCACTCATCAATCTCCAGCTCATACTTTAAAATCATCTGTTTTAACGTTGCCAGAGCCTGCTCCCGCTCGTAAGCTCCGATGGTAACACCGCATTTCGTATAGCTTGTCCAATCTCCCCAGCAGTCGTCCTGACTGCATATACGCTCCAGAGTTCTCTCGTATTTCTGTTCTTCCGCTGCCCTGCCTTGTACTTCATACATAAGAATCCCCCTTCCATCATTCTTTCTTATAATCTTATTTTACTTACTATTTCCCTGCACTGACAGCCCCAAACCGTCACTTTTTATCGACAGCTGTCGAAAGAAATCCGCGAAATAAGCAGAAAATTGACAGAAAGAAAGCCTCCGGATCCGTTATAGATCCGAAGGCTGGATTCCAATACATCCCTACCGGTAGCCGAAGCTATCTTCTTTCAAGTGCCTCGTACACCCTGAGCATTTCCCCGACGCTCCACGCCTGCGCGAAGCATCCCTTTGAGGAGACCGGTCGCTCCCCGTCATAGATTTCCGGCAGCTGTCCGATACAGCCCTCGCGGAGCGCCGCAGTGATGCTCTCCAGCTGCGCCCTGACATGCGCCTTCGCGCTCTCCGAATAATCGTTGACCTTCAGATAGGCGAGATAATAGCCACCCAGCGGGAATACCCATGTTGTGCCCTGATGATAGGCGAGATCGCGGTTCATGAGCTTGCCGCCGTAAAAGGGCTTGAACTCCGGGTCTGCCGGATCAAGCGTCCGCAGCCCCAGCGGTGTATACAGCTTGCGGTAAACTGTCTCCACGACCTGACGCTCCTGTTTACGCTCCAATAGGGAAAACGGCAGGGAAACCGCCCATATCTGATTGCAGCGGATCTGCGTCTCTGCCTTTGCACTTTCTCCTTCTTCGCCCGTCAGGACATCCCTCAGACATCCTGCCTCCGCGTTCCAGAACTTTTCACGGAAGCTCCTTCCTGCCAGTTCAGCCATGTCCGCGTAATTCCTACCCGCGGGCGCTTCCGAAAGCTCGCCCTTGAATTTACCGGCAAAGAAATCCATGATGCGAAGAACATTGTACCAGTACGCATTGATCTCGACCGGCTTGCCATGTCTGGGAGTCGGGAGAATATCATTGATGCGGACATCCATCCACGTCACCTGTTCGTAGCCGCCACCCGCATGAATCAGCCCATCCTCGTCCATTCCGATATGGAAATCCGTTCCGTTTGCATAATATTCCACAACCTCCTGCATCGTTGTCCACGCGCTGATGACAAAAGATTTATCCCTTGTCCTGCAGAAATATTCATACACCGTGATAATGAACAGCAGCGCGGCGTCCACCGTGTTGTACCACGGTTCATTTCTGCCCTCCGGGAACAGGTTGGGCATCAGTCCCTTTCTGCAATACATCATAAAGGTCCTCAATATGCTCTCCGCCACCTCGTACTGCCCGGTTGAAATGCAGCAGCCGACAAGCGAGATCATAGTATCTCTTCCCCAATCCTCAAAGAACGGAAAGCCCGCCAGAATGGTCTGCTTGTCCGTCGAAGTCCGATAGGAGACGAATTGATTTGCGGCACACACAAGCGCCTGTGCTGTCTCATCCGTAAGCCCCGCTCGCTTCTTAAGGTCGTTTCTGTATTGCTTCAGGCTCTCCGCCATCTGTGCGGTCACGCCGGAATAAACACCCCCGCTGCATTCCGCCGCGCTTCCGTCCGTCTGCGCATTCATCCGTCGCAGTGCAGTCGACTCCGTGCTGTAAATAATTTCTCCTGTCAGGCACTCTCCCTGCGGTATCTCAAAAATGACACTGTGGTTTTCCGCCGTGCAGCCTGTCTCTCTTCTATCGTCACAGGCGTCATATGCATAAAACAAATTTGTCGTGAACGTAAGCGGCTGCTCAACCACTCTGCCGTTCGTCATGAAATACAGCTCCCGCCCGTTGGAGCGCACAGCTGCCTCCGTATATTCAGTTCCTTCTTCCGCGAACGTAAACTTAAATTCCTGCTCCCCGGACAACAGCTCCCCCTTCGGAACAAATTCCAGCTGCGGGCTTATGCACAATGTGACGCTTGTGTCAGATCTGTTTTCCACCGTGTAGCTGACCCCTACCGTGTTCTCTCCCTGCGCCATGACGATCTGTCTGGTAATCTCCACACCACAGACCTCATACCGCCAGACCGGATAATCCCCGAAGACGAAGGAGGACAGATACCGGTAGCCCTCCTCCCTCTCCGCATGCTTCGTAAAATCCTGTGTGGAAAGGCAGATCTCTCGCTTGCAATCGCCGAGCTTCAGGCTCTCCTTGAGCCTGTGGATCATGTTATAGCGGTGGTTCGGCGCTTCCGCCGCAGAACAGCTCATCAGCAGCGCGTGGTCGTTTCTGCTGCACGAGCCCGCGATCGTCATTGCCGAAAATCCGCCCAGTCCATTTGTCATCAGATAGCAGTTTTCCTCTCCCCGCTCAAAGGTCTTAAAGTCCTGTCTTCCATAAATAAATTTCATAACCGTTCCCTCTGTCCATTTTCCATTTTTTAGCATATTTCCGCCTGTTTCAAGGCTTTCTGGGATGATCGTAGCACAGATTCACAGGGCAGTCAACGCACCAAACCCGGTTTCGAAACTGCCCAGAAACCGTTTTCGTACTTTTCGCGGTCGTTTTTCTTGTTTTTGAGCTTTTTTCTTGATATAATACACTAAAAGTCAGAAAGGAGTTTCGCAATCTTATGGCAACAATAAACGATATTGCCGCAAAGCTTGGTGTATCGAAGAGCACGGTGTCGAAGGGTCTGAACAATGCCACCGACATCAGTGACGAAATGCGCAAGAAAATTCTGGAAACAGCGGTAGAGCTTGGCTATAACAATAAGCGCATGCTGAGCCGGGAAAAGAAGCTCTGCATTATTATAGAAAACATGGACTATAACACGCCAAACCAGTTCGGTTACGACATCATTCTCGGTTTCCGGCAAATGGCGGAGCCGGAGGGCTGGACGGTCGATATTGTGCCGGTGGACAGGGATTTCCAGCGCGAAATTCCCTACAGCGTCTATATGCTGCAAAACGGCTATGTCGGCTCGTTCATCCTCGGCTTTTCCCTGATTGACCCGTGGATGTCGGACTTTAAGTCCTGTAAGATACCAACCGTCCTCTACGACAACTGCATCAGCGGCAACCCGAAGATTGCCTCTGTGGGCTGCGACAGTCAGGAGGGCTTTGAGCAGGCGGTAAAATATCTGGTAGGTCTGGGGCACCGCAAGATCGGTCTGCTCTCCGGGCCACTTGAATCCTATATCATCAAGGCGAGATACAATGCCTACCTGAACGCCCTCTCCAAATACAATCTTGAGATCAACGAGCAATACACCGGTCAGGGCTATTACATTGCGGATTCTACGCGGGATCATGTGCGGCGGATGTACGACCTCGGTATCACGGCAATCCTCTGTTCCCACGATGTCCGCGCCGTCTCCGCGATCACGGAGTGCGCCGACAAGGGCATCCGCATTCCCGAGGACTTGAGCATCATCGGCTTTGACGACCTGCCGATTTCGCCCTTCACCGACCCGCCGCTGACCACAATCCGTCAGGATCGGCTCGCGCTCGGCAAGACCGGCTATTATGCCATGTCCTGCCTGCTGGCAGACCTTCCCATCAGTTCTGTCATGCTCCGCGCGCCCCTCATCATCCGAGGCTCCGCGGGTCCCGCCCGGAGAACATTTTAAAGATATAACGGTCTGTGCATTTTGCGCAACGTCACTTGCGGAAACGCATACACGGAGGAACCTATGTACCAGAACTATATTTTTGACCTATACGGGACGCTTGTAGACATCCGCACCAACGAACGCAAGCCCTCCCTCTGGAAATATATGGCGCAGTATATGACCCTGCAGGGCGCCGCCTACACACCGGCGGAGCTGAAAAAGAGCTGCTGTGCCCTGATCGACACCGTGCGCCGCGAACAGCACGAGGCGGCTCTCGCACATTACCCGGAAGTCACGCTCTCAGAGATCGAGCCCGACCTTGCAGCCGTCTTCCGGCGGCTCTATACCGCCAAAGGCATCTCCCCCTCCGAAGACATGCTCTCCGGCTGGGCGCTGATGTACCGCACGATCTCACTGGATTATGTCCGTCTGTATGACGGTGCGAAGGAGCTTCTGGAAGAGCTCCGCCGCCGTAAAAAGGGAGTCTATCTCCTGTCGAACGCGCAGCGCCTGTTCACGGAGTCGGGACTGCGCGCCCTCGGAATCTATGATTTGTTTGACGACATTTTCATTTCCTCCGACATCGGCTATATGAAGCCCTCCCCGCACTTTTACCGCGCCCTGCTGGAACGCCATCACCTCGAGCCCCGCTCCTGCGTGATGATCGGCAACGACTGGAAGGCGGATGCATGGGGTGCGCATGACAATGGGCTCGCCAGCATGTACATCCACACCGCCCAGTCCCCCGGGCTGACCGGGGAGCTCCCCGCCGACTGCCGTACACTGGATTCCATTTCACAGGTAATATAATCTCCATGGAGGACGCTATGTATCACGTTTTAATTGCGGACGACGAAGCCATCATCCGCGAGGGCATCAAATGCCTCTTCGACTGGGAGTCGATGGGCTACACAATTACAGACGAAGCCGTGAACGGTGAGCAGGCACTGGAAAAGATCCTGTCACAGACGCCGGACGTCGCGCTCATGGATATCCGTATGCCCGGACTGACCGGTCTTGAGGTCATACGCCGCGCCAGGGAAGCGGGCTACAACGGCAAGATCATCATTCTGAGCGGCTATTCCGATTTCAAATACGCACAGGAGGCAATCCGCTACGGCATCCAGTACTATCTTACAAAGCCGATCGATGAGGACGAGCTCTCTGAAATTCTCGGCAATATTAAAAAGCAGCTGGACACTGACCGCGCAAGCGCCGATGCTGTCGAGCACTACCGTCAGAAGGCGCGGAACGCCATTGTCGAGGAACTGCTTCTCGGCAGCCTCTCCTCAGCGGATCAGAATCTGGCAGACCTTCATATGAGCGCCGATGTGTATCAGGTTGCAATCTGTGAGAAGTACAATCACACCTCGCAGGAGTCTCCCTATCACTTCGCCGACCTGCTCCGGCTCGCCAATCAGGAAAATAATTCCTTCGATTATGTGAATCTGGAATACCACGATGTCTTTCTGCTGAAGGGCTCCTACGCAATCGGCAAGTTTGATGCACTGCTGCAGCATTACGAGCTGGACAAGACACCCCAGAAGGGTTCTCCCCTCGATTCCTTTTTCATCACCTACGGCAGATGCGTGTACTCCGTCGAGGCAGTGCCGCAATCCTACCAGGAGGCTTATCGTCTGATCGGCAGACGTTTTTTCTGCGATCAGGCACAGCATACCATCGGCTATCAGTCGCTGCCTGTCTTTGAGGGAACGGAATCCATCATCAGCCCGGAGCTGCTCGCGGAATACTCTGCTGCCCTGCTGGGCTACATCCAGACCTTCAACCGCAATATGGTCGCGGAGACCCTGAACGACCTGCAGCAGAAGCTCTACAATGCCTCGGATTCCATCAGCGACATCAAGCTCTTTCTCGCCGATCTCTACCTGAGCATCAAGGAAAAGATGAGCCGTCTCTACGGTCAGACGGCGATCTCCTTCTCGAGCAACGCCGATGTCATAAAGTTTGTGACCTCCCGCTTCTATCTGTACGAGATCATTCTGTACTTTACGGAACAATTTGAAAGCATGATGTCAGCAATCGGCAATTCCTCGCGCGAGAGTGTTCTGGATGATATTCTCCATTACATCAACCATAACTACGCCGAGAATATCACACTCGAGAACATTGCACCGCTGTTCGGCTACAACAGCTCCTACCTCGGAAAGCTCTTCAATAAAAAGGTCGGGGAAACCTTCAACTCCTATGTCGATCATGTCCGCATCGAACATTCCAAGGAGCTTCTTCTGAACGAGGACGCGAAGATTTATACCATTGCCGAAAAGGTCGGGTACCGCAACGCAGATTATTTCCACACCAAATTCAAGAAATACATGGGCATGAGCCCCGCAGAATACAGAAAGCGCAGCCGATCCTGAACCGGCTGCGCCTTTTTTCGCTTTGCATTATTCTTATTTATTCTCCAGCTCCTTCCGAAATTCCACCTCCTGCCGGATCAGCCCGGTCATCTCGGCATCTGCCTCGTACAGTCCCGCCTCGACCAGATCCGCCTGCAGCTTTTCCCAATGCTCCTCAAATCGGTCCGGCGGGCAGACAATACAGTCGATCAGCCCCGGCCATGCCACCGCATCCAGCTCGGCACACCGGTTCTTGATGTCGGACGGCAGCACCTTCGCCCAGATCGGAGAATAATATTTCTTCTCGAAGACCTCCTTCTGCGGGAAAATATCGATCAGCATATCTACATTCCACGCCTTCAGCGCCGCAAGCTGCGCCTCGTTATATCCGGCGGCAATCTCCTCTCTGGAATTTGTCGTGTAATGATTTCCCGTCGAATCGAGCGCCATATTTCCATAGCTCGGGAAGGGATAATTATGTCTGCCGACGCCTGTCTCCTCCGCATAGTTCGGGTTCGTTCCCGCCTCGAGGATTTCTTCCTCCGTGCGGTATCTCACCCCATTTTTATCATAAAAATAATTGACATTCTCTATGCCCCAGTTCAGGAGAACCTGCGCCTCCTCCGTACACATCCAGTCGAGGAACTGCACCGCCCTCACCGGATCCTTGCAGGAGGTGCTTATCCCGATGCCCCAGCCAACACCGAGATTCTGTTCCCGGAGCGCCGCGCAGGTCACGGTTTCATCGATCGTCACCGGCAGCCCCGCATAAGTTCTCTCATACAGCCCCCTCGCCTTCAAGGAGCTCTCCGCCGTCGTGATGTCCCAGTCCGCGTCGAGCAGCCCCAGCACTCTGCCCGAGGCAATCTTATTGATATAATCCTCATGTGTCTGTGTGGCGAAATCCGGGTCGAGGATTCCTTCCCAGAACATACTGTTCAGCCATCGGAAATACTCCTTCTGTCCCGCCGCCGCGTGCTTGTAATAGACATTGTTGTCCTCATCGACGATCCACTGCCCGTCGTCCGTCGAACCGTTCGCAATGTAGCCCGCCGGGTCGGACAGCGTGGTATACCAGTGCCAGTCGGTGCAGGAGATGGAAAGCCCAATCGCCTTCTGCCCCTCGACATAGGGGTGCTTGTCAAGGTAGGAGCGCAGCATCTCCGTATATTCCTCCAGTGTGCGGGGAATCGCATAATCGTTCTCCGCCACAACTGCCCATTGCAGCTGCGCCGTTCCCGCAGTGGAGAGCACCTCATTCTGCACCTTGTTGCTGCAAAGCTGATAGATCGAAGGGTCTTCCTTGCTGTAGCGGAGGCTGTCATATTCCTCTCCGTATAGCTGTTTAATGTGCGGCCCGTACTCCTCGATCAGCTCCGACATGTCGATCAGCGCCTCATTGTCGATCAGAATATTGCTGTCCCCCTTGGCAAAAATCAGATCCGGGTACTCTCTGGTCGCAACCATGAGCTGAATCATATTGTCCAGACCGTTGGAGGGGTATTCCGTCTTAAGCGTCACGCCGGTCTCCTGCGTGATCTTCTTCGCCACAGGATCCGTCCACGGGTCCTCCGTTCCGTCCGCATTATAAAAGGTAAAGGTGATAGGTTCCGCGCTGCTCTCCCCGGCTTTTTCCGCGCCGCAGCCGCACATCCCGACCGCAGCGAAAGCCGCCAGCAGCACCGGAAGCGTTTTTGCCCTTATTTTCTTCATATGCCCTCATTCTCTGCCGCCATCCGCGGCAAATGGATTCCAACAAAAAAGTAACTATTCAGAACCGTTTCTCCCGACTCTGAATAGTTACATTGTATCAGCTTTGTCTGTTAATTTCCAGTTACAAAATCAAAGGTCACGGAAATCGTCTCCACATTTCCGAGCGTATCTGCATCCAGAATGCAGGGTGTCAGCTCCTGACCGTTGTCCTCGCGCACGCGCGCCTCGTCGGGCACCTTGCTCACCCATGCGTTATACAGATTCACACGTGTACACTTTCCGTCGTCGCTGCAGGTATAGGGCTGACCCTTCAGCTCATAAGGCTCGCCGTTGACAAGAACCTCCTTGATTTCAATGTAGCAGCCCGGATAGAGAAGCTCCGCATTGCTGATCGCGATTGCGCTGAACACAACGCTGTTCGCATAACCGCCGCTCGTCCCTGTGAAATCCAGTCCGACCGTATAGGTTCCGGCACCCGTCACCTCAACATCCGTCGCCACAAGACCCTCTGTCATGGACGCAGGATTATAGGTATCTCCCACGCTGTACTGGATGTTCCAGTCGCTGCTGTTATACATGAGCCATGCCATTGCCACATCATCAGCCACACCAGCACCTTCAGGCGCATCCGCATAGTCCTGATCTATCTCCTTCTGTGCCTGTGCGGCAATGTCCTCCTTAGACTTCCCAGACTGGATCTCGAGGCTGTGCTTTGTGTAAAGTCTCGCCATCTCCATGTCGATGATCGTGTTGTCGTTCCTGTTATACAGATTGTTGCAGTCCCAGAGCACCGGGCAGTAGCCGTAGATGTCACAGATGTTCAGCAGATTCTTTGTGTAATCCGCCGCATTCTCCTTCAGTCCTGCCGCCTCGAGCAGCACGCCATACTCACCGATCACAACGCCGTAACCGGCATCCGTGAACTTTGTCATCATGGCGAGCGTTTCATTCATCGTCTCGTACTCCTGCTTTGTTCCCCATGTCGCCAGACTGGAATTAATGCAGTAGCCGCTGGGATCATAATAGTGTACCGAAACCATCAGCTTCGCGTTTGCGGTATCGGTCGGCATCTTATATCTGCTGTCGCAGGTATTCCTGATGTCTGTGCCGAAGCCGGCGATCAAGAGAAATCTCTCTGCGTTGTTCCCGCCTGTCGCACGCACAGTGTCCACAAAAGCCTGATTGATCTCGTTCGTTACGGTATAGCAGTCAGCGTCGGAGAGTGTGCCGGAATCCGTCGCAATATCCGTGTCGTTCAGCCTAAAGCCCAGCTCCTCATTTCCTGACTCAAAAATGACATAATCCGAATAACCCTTGAAGCGCTCCGCGATCTGTGTCCACATGGACTTGTAAAGCTCCATCGCCTTTGCGCGGGTGTCCTCGGTGGCGGAACCGAACATTCCCCACCAGCCGCCGTCCCAGTGGTCATTGATAATGACATACATTCCGGCGTTGCGGGCATAACCGACAATCTCCTCCACCCTGTCAAGGTAGGCATCGTTGATGGTATAATCCCCTGTCTCAAACGCCATCATGTTCGTCCATGCCACCGGGAGACGCAGCGTGTCAAAGCCTGCCGCCTTCATGCCGTCCAGCATCTCCTGTGTCGTCACCGGCTGCCCCCAGTAGGTCTCATATTTTGTCGGCTCTGCATCGGTTCCAAGACCGCTCCTGCCGTATGCCTCCATTGTATTGCCGAGGTTGATGCCGTTTCCCATCAGCTCCGTGACCTCAAGTGCCGTGAGTCCGGATCTGACACTACCGTCATCCGCACACTTTGGCGCTTCCGCCTCAGCCGTCTTGCTCTCGCCTTCCACCGCGCTGCTCCCCGAAGCCGCTTCACTCTCACCGGCGGTTTCCCCGCAGCCTGCAAGAGCAATCGGCATTACCGCCGTCATGGCAGCCAGAAGCACCGCTGTCAATTTCTTTTTGAAACAATGTGGTTTCTTCATGGTTTTTATTATCCTTCCATTCAATCTGATATTTCTTCCTCTGCCCCCGTCACTGCTCCCGGCTCCTTTTCAATCTCCCTGAAAATGCGGATTGCAAAGGCACTGACGGTGTAGATGACAATCGCCGGAGCGACAAACACGCCGAGGAAAAGCATCGTCTTATTCCAGAGAAAAAGCGCAATCTCCAGTGCGACGATAAATGCCATCAGCAGGGTTCTGAGGAAAAAGCGGGTCGAAATGTCATAGGAGTTCTTCAATGTCTTCCAGAATCCGTTCTCATATCTCGCCATCAGCGGATAAGCATAGATCAGTCCGATCACAAAGATAAATGCGGCGACAATCCCCGCCACGAGGAAGACCACTCCCTCCGTCGCATTCCAGAACTGGAAGTCGAGATAAACCGCATAGATTGCAAGCATCGTCAGAAGTCCCAGCGGAATCCCGCCCTTGAGATTCTTCTTGAATTCCCGGAAAAAGGAACGGACGATATAGCCCTCTGTGTCCTCCGCCATCTTCAATGCCACGGAGCATGCTGCCACCGTGGATGCCCCCATCGTCACGATCGGCAGACTGCACAGCACCCAGCAGAAATTCAGCTGCAGGATGTCCCACAATCTTGTGATAAATCTGTAAAATGCACTGTCTACACTGAAAAACTTCATAGAAAACCTCCCGGAAACTTTTAGGAAAGGGCTGCCCATCACCGAACAGCCCCCTAATTTATCTTTTCCTTACTTTAATGCTTCTTCACAGGCTCTTCTTGCAGCAGCCTCGTTCTTCGACCATTCTACACATTCCTGATAGTAATACTCGTTTGCCTTCTTGATCATATCGTCAACGATCTGGTCAAAGTCGGCATCCGTCTTTGCATACATTGCATTCCAGGAATAAGTAACGATACATTCCTTCGTCTGGTCCCACTTTGTCTGGAACTCATCACCCTTGCGCGCTGCCGTGTAAGAGGATGCGGGCGATACCTGGTAGTTGCCCTTCTCCATGTATTCCTCGGTGGTATTGCAGCCTGTGTAATCTCTCCAGTCCTGCTCGATGTCATACTTTGCATCTGTCAGATTGCTCTTCCAGTAATCGCAGTTGTATCTCTCGCCGTTGGAATCGGGGTTGATTGCGTCAAGTGTCCATGTGGTATTGTTGATCTGGAGCTGTCCGTCATGGAAGGTTCCCTTGTAGCCGGCGCTCTCCATGGATGTCTCAATGTCCGCATGGCAGCTTCTTCCGAGATCGGTAAAGTAGGTGTTCTTGTTCTCGTCATAATCCCAGCATACACCCTGGGGACCATACTCCATGGTAATTCTTCCTTCCGGTGTGCAGAGGTAGTTGATGACCTCCATGCAAAGCTCAGGGTACTGCGTCTTAGCACCGATTGCCCAGATACGGTTTCCGCCCATTGTGCTCATGCCGTATGCGATCGGCGCTGCCTCGGACGGAGTGAGGGAAAGCATCATCTTGCCCTGATCCATATGCTCCTCTGTGTTGTACAGAGAACGTCCCGCATAGTTGAAGATGGAGAAGAAGGTTCCGCCTGCTCCAACCTTTTCCTGTACATAATCATAGGTACAGGTCATGGAATCGGGATCAAGCAGATCATTCTGGTACAGCTTGTTGAAGAATCTCAGAGCCTCGATATAGGGGCCGTTGGGATCCAGACAGTCATAGAAGGTTCCTGTCTCGGGATCGTACAGACCCATCTCGAACTCGTCGTAGCCGTAGTAAGCGGTAGCTGTTGCCTTCGGATACATTGCCATTGTGCCGTCCCAGTCGGGCCATGCAACCAGCGCGTAGGTCGGGTTGCCGTTATCATCTGTCGGGCAGATCTCCTTCATCTGCTTCAGAACATCAACAAGATCGTCATAGTTCTTTACCTCGGGATAACCAAGCTGCTTGTAGAGATCCCAGCGGATGTCCCATGTATAGAAGAAGGATTCGTGATCCTCCGTGCTCGTCGCAACGTTATGTCCGAAGCCGTAGGTCGTGCCGCCGGAAATCTCCGCATTGTGCGCGAGAGCGTTCTGCATATGCTCGTAGATATAAGGGCCGTACTCCTTTACAAGGTCATCCTCGTTCCAGTCGAACAGCAGTCCCGCGTTGACAGCGTTCAGATAAGGGTCTCCGTCGCTTCCGAACACAACGATGTCACCGAGGTCGCCCGCCTCCATACGGGTCTGGTAAGTACCGTTCAGATCAGGTACGATATTTAATTTTACATTGAATTTGTCTAACAGAATGTCTGCCGACCATCCTGACTGCTCACCGGAATAGTTTGCCAGCTGGCTGAACACGGTAAGCGTAATCGGTTCATCTCCCTTTCCTCCGCCGTTTGATGCTGCATTTCCGCATCCGGTGAGAAGTCCGGCTGTCATTGCAGCACAGAGGGATAATGCCATAACCTTTTTCATCTTCTTCATTTCTTGCTTCCTCCTTTTTCTGATTCTCCGGTAATTAACCCTTGACCGCACCGAGCATGATACCCTTTTCAAAATACCGCTGCATGAAGGGATATACCAGCAGGATCGGGATTACCGTCACCATGGATATGGTGTATTTCAAAACCTTCGTACTCATTGCCGACTGTGCCGCCGCCGTCGCCGCCGAACCGCCTGTACTCATAATCTGTGCCAGATTCGAGCTGGTGTTCAGATAGATGTACAGTCTGTGCTGAAGCGTGTAGAGCTCCGGTGCATTCTGCATCAGGATCAGGGAATCCGTGAAGGAGTTCCAGTGTCCTACCGCTCCGAAGATTGCGATCGTCGCCAGAATCGGTTTACTCAAAGGCCAAATGATCTTTCGGAATACCACAAGGAATCCGGCGCCGTCCATCAGCGCGCTCTCCTCCAACTCACTCGGAATCGACTCGATGTAGGTCTTTACCAGAATAATGTTGTACGGTGCAACAATGCCGGGGATGATGTATGCCGCAAAATGGTTTGTCAATCCCAGCATGGACATATTCAAAAACCACGGAATCGTTCCGGCGTTAAAGTACATTGTGATAACAAGGAACCGATACCAGAACTTTCTGTGCCACATCTCCTGCTTTGTCACAAGGTAGCCGACCAGTGCGGACGCTGCCACCATCAGTCCGGTTCCGATGATTGTTCTTGCAATGGATACCAGAAACGCATTTCCGAGATCCGATACATTCATCATGGCGATGTAGTTGTGAAGGTTAATGCCGTGCGGGATCAGGGATATCTGCCCCTTCTTTACCATGTCATTGTCAGAGATCGTGTTGATGAACAGGTAGTAAAAGGGAAAGATACAGCTTATCGTAAACACAGCGAAGAACAGGTAGTTCAGGATATTAAAGATCACATTTCCCGGAGTCAGATCCCACTTTTTCTTGTGGGTCCTGGCGTAATGTCTCTCCGCCTTCTCATTCAGCTTTTCCTGCTTTGTCTTTGCCATCTCTCACACCTCCCTTACACAATGCTCTCGCCGCGGATCGCCTTGGAAATACCATTTGCGGCGAACAGCAGGATGACACTGACGATTGATTTCACCATACCGATAACGGTGGACAACGGAATATTTCCGTTCTGGATACCCAGCGTATATACATAGAGATCCAGCACCTGAATCGTATCAAGGTTCAGCTTGTTGCTGAATACCAGATACTGATCCATACCGTTGCTCAGGATGTTTGCGATGGACATCAGCAGCATAACGCAGTAGGTCGGGATCAGTCCGGGCAGGGTGACATGCCACATCTTTGCAAAACGTCCCGCGCCGTCCACGGTCGCCGCCTCATAAAGCTGCTGGTCGATGCCGGAGATGCCGGCTATGTAAATGATTGCGCTCCAGCCGATTCCCTTCCACATTCCCCATGCAAGCATTTTCAGCCAGATGTGGGAAGTGCTCATCAGGTAGTTGGTTCCGTTGGCACCCTCTGCCAGAATGCCCATCTGGGCTGCTGCGGTGTTGATGAAACCGTCTGTAGAGAAGATAGCGAACGCAATGGCGTATACCAGAACCCAGCTGATGAAGTTGGGAACCGTGGTGAAAGTCTGCACAAAGCGACGGAATCTCACGTTCTTGATCTCGTTGAGGAAAATGGCAAATGCCATTGCACACCAGCTCGTCGCAATACCCAGTCCGCTCATTGCAAGCGTGTTTCTGAGGACACGCACAACGTCGGCTCTGGTAGCCGCGCTCTGGAACAGTGACGTAAACCATTTAAAGCCTACAAAATTATCTTTAGACAGGGTTCCTCCTGCCGAATAGTCAAAGAAAGCATATCTCCAGCCCCACAGCGGCAGATAGCTGAACACGAAGCACAGCGCCGCAAAAGGCAGGAAGATCAGAAACAGCTTGAATCTGGACTCCATCTCGTACTTGCTGTCCTTGTCGGGCTTCGGAAGCATAAACTGTATTGCAACGGAAGACAGCAGCAGTACCACCAACAGGATCAGATAAACCACAAAGCCCGCCGGGAACCTCGGTTCCACCTTCGCCGCATTGTCTGTCGCCTGAATCTGGACATAAGCGACGTAGATCAGGATCATGCCTACCACTTCAACAGCAGAGCCGCCCAGTGAGAACAGATTGCCGAGCTTTTTAAATTTCAGATTGCCGAGCGACATACATCCGCCCGCACCGGATGCCGCAATACCGATCAACATGATCAGCGATGCTGCGAAGAGGAGCATCATCGTCCCCTCCTGAATCCAGCCACGCGTGAAGGCACGCCCCATCTCGGCAGTCAGACTGCTGTAGGAGATGCCCGATGTAAACAGAGACAGGTTCTTATTGATCATTCCGCAGATTCTTGACGGACTGGCAGCCGGGAAAAAGATCAGTGCGACTGCAAGAACCGTGGCGATTCTCTGAATGACAAAAATCTTACCTGCTCTTTTTTCCTCCCTGGATTTTTCTTCTTTCATAAAAACCTCCAATGATAGTCGAAGCAGACATACCCCTTCGGGATATGCCTGCCCGACTTTTAATGCTTATTTACTGCTCTTTTTCTTCTTGCCAAGAACAACTGCTACTGCGATCACTGCCACAACAACCACAACAATGACCACGATCACTACAGGAGATACACCGGATTTGGTCTCTGCGGGTGCCTCTGCAGGTGCTGCTGCATCAGAGGAAGGCGCTGCCTCGGAAGAGGGCTCAACTGTCTCAGCTGCTGCAGACTCATTGTCATAAGCGAAACCGGATACGGTAAAGGTAATGGACATGTCCTTAGGCGGTACGCTGTAGTAGCCGATCGTTGCCACATCCTCATTCCAGATGTTCTGGATCAGCATATTTACATAGTTTACAGAATCAGGGCTCAGGATGGGAGCAATTGTTACATCTCTGCCATCAACACTCAGCTTGATATCGGAAATGGTAATCTCACCACTGTTCGGGATATCAGTTGAAAGGAAGATCAGGTTAAAGTAATCCTGGGAATCGAAATCACCTGTCAGGTCCATGCCGCTTACAGATACGGTATAGGTTCCGTTTCCGGCGATCTCAGCATCGGTAAAGGTTCCGTCTCTCTTGATTGCATCGCTGCCTTCCCAACCGGTGATCTGGTTGAAGTACTCGGTGTCACGGCCATAGGTCGTATCATCGAATGCGTTACGGAAGGAGAAAGTCGGAGTCTGCAGTCCGAGGTATGCATGGTAGGTTCCGTTGAGATCAACAGACTCAACCGCAGGTGCCTCACCTGCCTCGGCTGACTTGCCGGTACCTGCAACAGTAAAGGTTACTTCGATGGACTGTACAAGGAATCCGCTCTGGGAAGATGCATCTACATAGTCGCTGGAGAACAGGCATGCGGTTGCATCCTCTACATTTCCTTCTGCAACACGGCAGTCAAGATGGTTGTCATCACCTGCAGTTGCTGTTGCATCGGGAGTATTCCATTCGTTATAAAGGTTTACACGGGTATTTACACCGCCGCCATCTGCGGAACAGGTGTAGCTGGATCCCTGAAGCTCAACTTCCTCGCCGTTGATCTTGATGCTGTCTACGGTGATGGTATAACCGGTGCCAAGGAGCAATTCGCCGTTGGCAACCTCGAGAGCGTTGAACTGTACCAGCTTCTGGCCTTCTGTAGCTTCCATGGATACAGTGTAGGTTCCGTCGCCGGTGATCTCTGCATCGGTATATGTAGCTTCATACTCAGACCAGTCACTGTT
>USGM01000045.1 GCA_900554205.1 uncultured Lachnospiraceae bacterium | reverse complement strand
ACATCATGGGCGAGGGCCATCAAAAGACCATCCTGCTCTACAACGAGATGACCTGGGAGGTATCCGATATCGTATCCTCCTATGTGTATCGCCGGGGCCTGAAGAATAACGATTACAGCTTTGGCGCGGCGGTGGGTATCTACCGCGTTGCGCAGACCTTGGGAAGAAAGGCGCATATCGTACTGAATGATGCGACACCGAATATTCAGCCGATGGTGGATATGTTCATCGGCAATACGGAATATGAGGAGGACATGATTATAGGGAACCAGCAGGCAATTGAGGCCGCCGGCGGAAACTGTGTACTTGTGGTCGTGGACGTAAATAAGCCGTCCATCACGGAATGCCCCGATCTGCTGCGCTTCTGCAAGTCGGTCGTTGTGCTGGATCACCACAGGCAGGGAACGGAGACAATCGAGAATGCGACGCTCTCCTATGTCGAGCCGTATGCGTCCTCGGCTTCGGAGATGGTGTCGGAGATTCTGCAATATACCTACGACAATATCAAGATACGCACCGAGGAGGCGGACTGTCTCTACTCCGGTATTATGGTTGACACGAACAATTTCATGACGAAGACCGGTGTGAGAACCTTTGAGGCAGCAGCGTTCCTGAGACGGAACGGCGCGGATGTGACGCGCGTGCGTAAGCTGTTCAGAGAAGATGCACTGGAGTACAAGGCGAAGGCGGATGCCGTCAGTCAGGCAGAGATCTATAAGCAGTATTTTGCAATCTCGATCTGCACGGCAGATGAGCTTCCCAGCCCGACGATCATCGGCGCACAGGCTGCAAACGAGCTGCTGAACATCAAGGGAATCAAGGCAAGCTTTGTATTGACGGACTATCAGGGCAAAATTTATATCAGTGCGCGCTCCATCGATGAGGTCAATGTACAGGTCATCATGGAGAGAATGGGCGGAGGAGGTCATCTCAGCACTGCCGCCTGCCAGATGGAGGGCGTCGGTGTGATCGAGGCAATAGGCGCCTTGAAGCGCACAATAGATTCTATGCTTGAAAATAACGAAATATAAGGAAGGGACGAGGACAAATGAAAATTATTCTGTTACAGGATGAGAAGAAGCTTGGCAAGAAGGGTGACATTATTGAAGCCAGCGAAGGATACGCAAGAAATTATATTCTGCCGAAGAAGATCGGCGTGGAAGCAACCGCAAAGAATATGAACGATCTGAAATTACAGAAGGCAAATCAGGAGAGAATCGCGCAGGAGCAGCTAGATGCGGCGAAGGCGCTTGCGGCAGACCTTGAGAGCAAGATTGTCGTTGTGAAGATCAAGGCGGGTGAGGGCGGAAAGACCTTCGGTTCTGTTTCCTCCAAGGAAATTGCGGCGGCATTGAAGGAGCAGCATCAGATCGAGATTGATAAGAAGAAGCTGCAGCTTGCCGAGGCGTTGAAGAATTTCGGCAGCTATGAGGTTACGGTCAAGCTGCATCCGCAGGTGACTGGCAAGGTTACGGTTAAGGTGACGGAAGCGTAGGGGAAGTTGCGATATGCCTGCTATGGAAGAAAATGTGATAAAAAGAATATTACCCCACAGCGTTGAGGCAGAGCAGTCTGTCATCGGTTCCATGATTATGGACAGGGAAGCTATTGTGGTAGCGTCCGAGCTGATAACAGGCGAGGATTTCTATAACAGGCAGTACGGCATCCTCTTTGAGACGATGGTAGAGCTGAACGATGCGGGGAGCCCGGTCGATCTTGTCACCTTACAGAATAAGCTGAAGGAGAAGGATGTGCCGCCGGAGGTGAGCAGTCTGGAGTTTGTCCGGGATCTGATCACGGCGGTTCCGACCTCGGCAAATATCAAGTATTATGCCAACATTGTCGCGGAAAAGGCGACGCTTCGCAGGCTGATCCGCCTAAACGAGGAGATTGCGAATACCTGTTACGCGGGCAAGGAAAGCCTTGAATACATACTTGAGGACACAGAGAAGCGGGTGTTCCAGCTCGTGCAGAAGCGGACGACTGATGACTTTGTGCCGGTTCGGCAGATTGTCATGAACGCCATGGATAAGATCGAGACGGCGGCGAAGAACAAGGGAAGTGTTACCGGTATTCCGACCGGCTTCATCGACCTTGACTACCGGACTGCCGGGATGCAGCCCTCCGACCTGATTCTGGTCGCGGCCCGTCCTTCTATGGGAAAGACGGCATTCGAGCTGAATCTGGCACAGTACATGGCCTTTAAGAAGAACCTGACGGTTGCACTGTTCAGTCTGGAAATGAGTAAGGAGCAGCTAGTAAACCGTATGTTCTCGCTGGAATCCAATGTGGATGCCCAGAAGCTGCGAACCGGACAGCTGAACGACGAAGAGTGGGAGCGGCTGATTGAGAGCGCTGGTACAATCGGAAAATCGAAGCTGATTATTGACGATACACCGGGTATCAGCATTGCCGAGCTGCGGTCGAAATGCAGAAAGTATAAGCTGGAGCATGATCTGTCGATTATTATGATTGACTATTTGCAGCTCATGTCCGGCAGCGGAAGAACGGAGTCCAGACAGCAGGAGATTTCAGATATATCCAGATCGCTTAAGGCTTTGGCGCGAGAATTGAGCGTTCCTGTGGTTGCGCTGTCACAGCTGTCACGAGCCGTAGAGCAGAGACCGGATCACCGGCCCATGCTCTCGGATCTGAGAGAGTCGGGAGCAATCGAGCAGGATGCCGATGTCGTTATGTTCCTGTACAGAGATGATTATTATAACCACGATTCCCCGGATAAGGGGGTTTCGGAGGTTATCATTGCGAAGCAGAGAAACGGCCCGATCGGTACGGTCAAGCTCGCATGGCTGCCGCAGTATACAAAGTTTGCAAATCTGGAACACAAGGCAAATGAGGAATTTTAACAGGATATTTACGAAAGAGAATGAGCAGAAGAGCTTGTTCTCTTTTTTTGTTGTTTTAATTAATAGATGGAAAACGATCTGTAGGAGGAAAGGAGATTGTATGAGCAACTATTTATTTATTTCTGATGCTGCCAAAGAGGTCAAGGTTGAGAGCCATGTTCTGCGCTACTGGGAGGAGGAGCTTCACCTTCCGATCAAGCGGAATGAGCTTGGACACCGCTATTATACACAGGAGGATGTGGAACGTTTTAAGGAGATTAAAGGATTGAAGGAGAGGGGACTACAGTTGAAGGCAATTAAAATGATTTTGAAGGACGGAAAACTGGATCTTTTACCGGCAGGAGAGAATGCAGGTGCATCGGAACCGCAGCCGACGGAGAAGCTGACTGAAGACGACAGACAGCCGGAGACTGAAAAAAAGGAGGAGGTACAACCTATGCTACAGACTGCCGAAAAGGAAAACAAGGGGCTGGCAATCGACATTATCAATTGCAGAAGCCGCACGATCGTCGAGGAATCGAAAGAGGACAAGTCCCGGAGATTACAGTGGCTATTGCAGCAGCTCATCAGGGAGACATTGCAGGAAAACAACGGCGAGCTTTGCAGGGAGATTAAGGAGAGTGTCGTCAAGGAGCTGGATTATCAGTTCAGAATGCAGGAGGAAAGGGAAGAGCTCCGGGATCAGAGAATGCTGGAGAGAGATGAGGAGCACTATAAAAAGATGGACGAGCTTCTTCGGAAGAAGAGCAGAAAGGTCTTTCCGATCGGCAAAAAAAAGAAGAGCACCCAGTAGGGTGCTCACACACCCGCGAAGGGTGTTCTCTTTTCGTTTGTATCTCTTAAGCCTCTGCGATAGCTCCGGTAGGGCACTGACCTGCGCAGGAACCACAGTCGATGCACTTATCAGCGTCGATCTCGAACTTGCCATCCCCCATGCTGATTGCTCCAACAGGGCACTGGGACTCGCATGCGCCACAAGCTACACAAGCATCACCAATTGCAAATGCCATAACTTTATCCTCCTTACTGTTTGATACAAATTTATCAATACCATAATAATTGTAATATAAAACACCCTGAAATACAACACCTAAATAAGAAAAATTATCTTTTAACCCTGCTGGAGTTCTGCGCGGCGTTTTCTGATGCCGTCCAGAATGACCGCTTTTTTCACTAAGAGTGTCTTTGTGTCCATTGCGGGAACACCCTTGAGCTTATAGGGAATGCCAAGGCTCTCATATTTCTTCTCGCCCATTGTATGATAGGGCAGGACATCCAGAGCCTTCAGGTTGGTAAACTGACCGATATAATAGCCAAGCTTGAACAAATACCTGTCGTCGTCCGTGATGCCGGGAACGACAACATGACGAATCCACATATCAATGTGCTTATCATTCAGATATTCGGCAAACTTTAAGATATTCGTGTTCGGCTGCTGGGTCAGATCCTTATGCTTTTCCGGGTCGATATGCTTGATATCCAACATGACGAGATCGGTCATGCTCATCAGCTTATCCATTTTCTCCATCAGTGCGGCATTGGAGGGGTTAAAGGCGATACCGGAGGTGTCAATACAGGTATGAATGCCGTGCTCCTTCGCCAGTGTGAAGAGGTCGATCATGAAATCTATCTGCATCAAGGGTTCGCCGCCTGTGACGGTAAGTCCGCCGCCGTTAACGTAAAACGCCTTGTTTCTTTCGTATTGTTCGATAATGTAGGAGGGTTCCATAAGTGTGCCTCCATTCATTTCCCATGTGTCCGGGTTGTGGCAATAGGCACAGCGCATAGGACAGCCCTGTACGAAAACAACAAAACGGGTGCCGGGACCGTCTACCGTTCCAAAACTTTCTAGGGAGTGAATCCTTCCGGGATGCTGTTCTTTGTTTCCCTGCATAAAAAGTTACCTTCACTTTCTTTTTTTGTTAAAAAGACCGGAAGGATTATCCTTCCGGTCCTCTGGTGTAATTACTTAGAATGACTCATGGAAAGTACGGGAGATAACATCAGCCTGCTGCTCGGGAGTCAGCTTGATGAAGTTTACAGCGTATCCGGATACACGGATTGTCAGCTGAGGATAGTTCTCAGGATGCTTCTGAGCGTCGAGTAATGTTTCTCTGTTCAGAACGTTTACGTTCAAGTGGTGGCCGCCTTTTACTGCGTAACCATCCAATAAGTTTACAAGGTTATCAACCTGTGTTGCACTTGCTGCCATGATTAATTCCTCCTTAAATATTTGTTGTTATTGATAATCATCTAAACCCTGTTCAAGGGTGGGTACACTGCAGGCTAACGGTGTCCGTGAACAATCCGTGCAGCCCATTGTCTGAACGTTCCTTGATTGCTTTTCTTCGGCGTCATATTCAACATTGACGTGTCCAACACCCTTGCTCATGCCGGAATCCAGCATCCTGACAAGGTCTTCAATCATTTTGTTTTCGTCCATAGTGTCTCCTTTAGATAAAGTCTTACTTGTTCAGATCTAACTCGATATCGCCGGCGAAGACCTGATCCTCCTTACCAAGAGCTCCAGGAATGATGGTGAAGGTATTGGAGATACCATCCTGTGCATCATTGAAAGGAAGCTTGGATACAGAAGACAGAGATGCAACTGCACCATGAGTATCACGGCCATGCATCGGGTTAGCACCAGGAGCGAAAGGCTGTCCCTTTCTACGTCCATCAGGTGTATTACCAGTAGCCTTACCGTAGGTAACGTTAGAGGTAATGGTCAGAATGGATGTTGTAGGGATACCATTTCTGTAGGTGTGATGTCTTCTTACAGCGGTCATGAAGGTATGAACAGCCCACTGAGCGATCTCGTCTACGCGATCATCATCATTACCGTACTTAGGGAAGTCACCGGTTGTCTTGAAGTCAACGATGATGCCGTCCTCATCACGGATAGGCTCAACCTTTGCGTACTTGATAGCGGACAGGGAGTCAGCAACGATAGACAGACCTGCAACACCGGTAGCAAAGTATCTCTTAACGTCTCTGTCATGAAGAGCCATCTCTGCTCTCTCGTAGCAGTACTTGTCATGCATATAGTGGATGATGTTCAGAGTATTTACATATACGTCTGCCTGCCACTCGATCATGTCAACGAACTTGCTTACAACATCATCATAGTCCAGAACATCGCCAACAACAGGACGATACTTAGGTCCAACCTGCTTCTTGGTAACTTCGTCTACACCGCCGTTGAGAGCGTACAGCAGACACTTAGCAAGGTTAGCACGAGCGCCGAAGAACTGCATTTCCTTACCGATAACCATGGAGGATACGCAGCATGCGATACCGTAGTCATCGCCGTGAGTTACTCTCATCAGGTCGTCGTTCTCGTACTGGATGGAAGAGGTTGTGATGGAGATCTTAGCACAGTACTTCTTCCAGCCCTCGGGAAGTCTGGTGGACCAGAGAACTGTCAGGTTAGGCTCGGGTGAAGAACCAAGGTTTTCAAGAGTGTGCAGGTAACGGAAGCTCATCTTTGTTACCATATGACGTCCGTCAACACCAACGCCGCCCAGAGACTCGGTAACCCATACAGGATCGCCAGCGAAGATCTGGTTGTACTCAGGTGTACGAGCAAACTTTACGCAACGCAGCTTCATGATGAAGTGGTCAACGAACTCCTGAATCTGCTCCTCGGTGAAGGTGCCGTTCTTGAGGTCTCTCTCTGCGTATACATCAAGGAAGGTAGAAGTACGTCCAAGGGACATAGCAGCACCGTTCTGCTCCTTAACTGCGCACAGATAGCCGAAGTATACAGCCTGAATAGCTTCCTGAACGTTTGTTGCAGGGTTGGAAATATCGCAGCCGTAGGATGCAGCCATTTCCTTCATCAGCTTAAGAGCTGTGATCTGCTCGGAAATCTCCTCACGAAGACGGATAACGTCATCGGTCATAACGCGGCCGGTGGAATCCTTCTGAGCCTGCTTGTCCTCGATCAGTCTGTCGATACCGTACAGAGCTACACGTCTGTAGTCGCCGATGATACGTCCACGTCCGTATGCATCAGGAAGACCGGTAATGATATGGGAAGTACGGCAGGCTCTCATCTCCTGATTGTAAGCGTCGAAGCAGCCTGCGTTATGTGTCTTTCTGTGAACAGAGAAGAACTCGGAGATCTCGGGATCTACTTCGTAGCCGTTATCAGCGCAAGCCTTCTCTGCCATACGGATGCCGCCGTAAGGCTGAAGAGATCTCTTGAAGGGCTTGTCTGTCTGGAAACCTACGATAGTCTCCTTGCTCTTGTCAAGGTATCCGGGACCATGGGAAGTGATAGTGGAAACAACCTTGGTGTCCATGTCAAGAACGCCGCCTGCTTCTCTCTCCTTCTTCTGCAGGTCAAGTACCATTGCCCAAAGGTCCTTTGTGTTCTGGGTAGGACCAGCAAGGAAGGACTCGTCACCATCGTAAGGATGGTAGTTTCTCTGGATGAAGTCACGAACGTTGACTTCTTTGTCCCATTTGCCACGCACGAAATCTGTCTCAATTGGTTTCATTTTGAAATGCCTCCTATAAAATTTGATTAGTATAATAGTAAAAATGTTACTTCTAATCTCTATGCACTATTATATGAAAAATCGCGAAGACAGTCAAGGTATGGGAATGCAGTTTAATGTACTTTTTTGTGTACAGCGAGCCATGCGCTCCGAAACAGGAAGCAGCTCCCGGGGAGCTTGCTCACAAGGGAGCAGTTTTCTGTTCCGGAGAATACGGCGACTGCCGTCAATCGAGATGAAGCGGAGCGGAATCGAGATTGCGCATGGCGCTCCGAAACGCAAAAGAATAACTTGTCAGATTTTGGGGAATAGCTTATACTGTTCATGAAAAAACAATGTCCCTGCGGGGTATTTTGAAAGGAGAACGAAATATGACCGGAATTACGAAGGAAATGACGATTGGCGAGATCCTGCGCGCGAATCCCGATGTTGCACCTGTCCTGATGGACGCGGGCATGCACTGTCTGGGCTGTCCTTCCGCACAGGGAGAGTCCCTGGAGGAGGCTGCAATGGTTCACGGCATTGATATTGATGCGCTTATGAAGGCAATTGAAGAGATGTAACAAAGGGAAAGCGCCCCCGAATTAAGGCGGAGGCGCTTTTGAACTTTAAGAAAAGAGTAAGTGCTTTGGATAGTGGATTTGATGCACGATGTATGAGAGAGAAGAAACCTAAAAAACATCACATCGGAGGTGTATTATGAAAAAAGGAAAGAATGAGCGCAGGATTACATTGGGGCAGCAGATCATTGTGGCAATGCTGATTATGCAGAGTGCTGTTATGGCTTTCTTGTCCGGAATGGTTGTTGCAGGGATTACAAAAAATACGAGGGCAGAAGCAATTGACAATATGGAGACAATTGTTCAGGAGCGCAGTCGGATTGTCGAAAATTACATTGAAAAGTCTGAAACGATTCTTGCCTCCTATAGCAGAGCCGGCGAAATCCTTTCTGTGATGAAAAATCCAAACAGCGCCACGGCGGTTGCAGCCGCACAGGCATATACAGAAAAATTTTCGGGGGATATTGATAACCTTGAAGGGCTGTATGCGAGTGAATGGGATACGCATGTGCTTGTACATACAAATCCTGCCGTGGTAGGAATCACGACCAGAACGGGTGATCCGCTTAAGGCGTTGCAGGATGCAATGCTTGCCACGGATGGTGTGTATAACACAGGTATCATAATTTCGCCGGCCAGCGGGGCGCAGATTGTCTCTATGTATATGGCAGTATATAATGAGAATGGTAAGCCCGCAGGGCTTGTCGGCGGCGGAATTTACACAGAGGGGTTGGTAGAGAGTCTGGACAGCTTGAGCCTGAATGGCATGGAAAATGCAGCTTACTGCATGATAAATGCTAAGGACGGTAAATATATATTTAGTGCGGATTCCGAGAAGGTGGCAATGGAAGCGGAGGAAGAGTATTTTATAAAACTCTGCAATCAGTACGCAGATGCGACAGAGGATGCCAGCGGCTATATAGAATATAAGGATGGCGGAGAGAAATATATCAGTGCTTATTATTATATGGCAAATCGTGGTTGGCTGTTTATGCTGGCGGATAATTCAAGTGAGATATTTGCCTCCACGAATGCAATGAAAGTAAAATTGATCGTTTTCTGTGTAGCGGTGTTGTTGGTCGAGGTTGGAGTTTCCATTGTGATTGTCGGCAAAATGATGAAACCAATGAAATCCATTGAAGATGGCATTGTCGCCCTGCAAAAATTCAATATTGCGGAAAATGCAGAAATCAAGAAGTATTATAACAGAGGAGATGAACTTGGAAGCATATCTAAAGCGACGGGTGTACTGATTGATTCCATGAGGGCGATTACGCAGACCCTGCAGGACTGCTGCAGTGTATTGGAGGTGAAGGCGAACGGACTTCATGTATCCGCAACAGAGCTTGTTGAGGATGTAACGGATAACGTGGCAACCACGGAAGAGTTGTCTGCATCGCTGGAAAATACGAATACGGCTATCGCAAATGTGAACAGTGAAATTGGTACGGTAAACAGTGCGGTGGAGGAAATCCTGCAAGGTATCATCGGTTCTGTAAAGACAAGTGATAACGTTATCGACAGCGCGAGAGAGATGCAGATGCAGGCCGATGCCGCATATAAGAGCGGACAGGAGGCATTGGATACGACGATGACATCTGTCAAGGAGGCAATCGCTAGTTTGAACAGTCTCTCCAGAATCAATGAACTGGCATCCGAAATTTTGAACATAGCAAATCAGACGAACCTTTTGTCACTCAATGCATCTATTGAAGCGGCAAGAGCTGGTGAGGCCGGAAGAGGCTTTGCGGTTGTTGCGGGGGAAATCGGTTCTCTGGCAGATACCTCTAAGACGACGGCAACTAACATCCAGGCGATTTGCGGCGAAGCAAATGATAGTATTGCGTCGGTAAACAACTGTTTTAATTCCATTGTCAGCTATCTGGAAAAGGAAGTTGTCGGACAGTTTAAAGATTTTGTTGATAAGTCTACAGGGTACAGCACAGCGGTGGATATGATAAGGACACAGCTGGATAGCATCAACGGGGCCGTTCAACAGTTGAAACAGTCGATTGATCAGATTAAAGAGAACATAGGCGATGTCCACAATATTACAGATGAAAACAGCAATGCGATCGGCACGATTGTGGAGAAGAATGAAAATACGGCTCGGATCGTGGATACAATACAGGAACAGTCAGAACAGAACAAGGAAATTGCAAAGCAGCTGGATGATCTTATTGGGAAGTTTGAGAGGTAAAACTGGTATAGAATAAAATGTGATAAAGAAAGTCGGCATAGGATATTGGGATCATACAATACCTTATGCCGACCTTCAAATTTTATATTGTTCCGAGTGACTGTACAGTGTTATCACGAATTAAGGTTTCACAGTGTTCAAACAGATAATTTCTGCTTCCGGGAAGCCCGTGCTTCAGGCATCCGTACTCTGACAGGGTGTTGCAGACACGGTTAAACTCCTCCAACTGCTCCGTTGGCGCTGTCAGCGACAGATAATAGACACCGGAATCGGAATCCTTGAACAGGGAACTGAAACCGTTGTAAGCCGGAGCAATCAGCCGGCAGGCATCAATGGTCTGCTGGAGCGAAGCCATGGCGTAGATGCGGGAGAGCAGCTTATCCTTTGCAGGTGACTCCTCGGCAGCTGGTGCATTTGCAGGTTCCGCCTTGTCTGTCTGAAGCTGCCGGAACAGCTCCATTACCTCATCCGTATTATCTGTATCAAATTCTTCAGCCTCCTCGCTGTCCTCTGTCACGGAGGGGGCAAAACGGGAGAAGCGGGTGTCAAGCTCGTCGGGGTCTTCGACCTTTGTGATGATCAGAACAATGCATTCTGCGTTCAGCGGTATGGCTTCGATCATCAGAGGAATGTCCTCCGCCTCAAAACCAAACTCAAAATTGGCCTGACGCATCATGTCACGGAACAGGGTCTTCGCCTTTTCCGTACCATAAGCGAGTTCACTGATCTTTAATTCGCGGCTGGCGAGATCCTCGCGGGTCAAGGTGCAACGGATCTGATTCTCATTAACTTTTTCTATCTTCATACGATAACCCTTCCTTTCTGCATTGAAGGCATGCCAAATAATATCACACCGATAATGGTATGCTTGCATTGTATAATATCGTCTGGCAGGCTGTAAGTCAATAGCAGGACATAAGTTTAATTTTTTTTTATAATTCTTCAAATTGTACTTGAAAATTATATACCAGTATATTATAATCAACTTGCAAATGCCTCCGGCAGTCTGTGCGGGAAAGGAGGCGGTCTGTAATTCTAGTTGATTTTGCTTTTATTGGAACATATCGTTCCGTTTCATCCTATCACATTATATGGCGGTTTGAAAAGTTCTGACATATATTCATGGATGTCTTGCAAGTTTTGACACATCAGCTGGTGTCTGCTTGATCATAGTATTTCAACTAATATTTTCACAATAATAATTCATTTTAGTCTTTTGTATATTGGAAGTTTATGCCAATCAGAGTACAGCCGGATGCATTTGCGATTCATCACGATCCTTTTGGGAAAAACATAGGGGGTAGAATTTTGCAGGTAAAAAACGAAAACATATCAGAAGCGGAAGCAGATCACGATGAGATGCGGCAGCGGCTGGAAGAAATGTATGACAGGGGTGTAGGACTGTTCGTTGACGGACGGGCTGTGCTCCCGTATGACAAGGCAATCGGAGCGGTATGTGAGGACAGCAGTTACATGGCGGACTATGTGTTTGGCGAGGAAGGCCAGCTTGCACAGGTGAGATTTGACAGAGTAACTGCCGAATGAGCAATTTGCCTCCTGCAGACCGGCACGGCGTTATCAAAACGGGTTGCCTCTCATGCTGACAGCGCCGGAACCGGTCACAGACTGAAAAAATGGTAATGACTTAAAAGAACGAGTGTGGTATGATGTAACTGCCCGCTTTGCCGAATGCGGGCAGTTACACATACAATACCCAGATAAAAGAAGAGGAGCCGCCGATTATGAAAAAAATACTGCCTGTAATAATAGCCTTGCTGCTGATTGTTGTGATCGTGGGAGCAGCGTTTGGAGGTAAGCTTCTGGATAAGTATACCTACAGCAAAGAAGTGGCGGATCTCGACGAGTACTACGGGGTGACGGATGCCGCAGTCGGAGAGAGTGACGGAAGACTGGCGATTATTCTTCAGAACGACATGCTTGAGGAACAGGCGGTCGTGAAGAACGGAGTGGTATATTTTGACCTGAATACGGTCAGAACATATTTTAATGAAATTTTTTATGTAGATGAGACGGAGCAGAAGCTTTTGTTTACATCGGCAACGGATACAACGACGGTTGGATTCGGGGAAACGGTATACAGCGACGGAGAAGGGGAACACCCGGCGGAATATGTGATATGCATGAAGGACGGGGAGCAGCTTTTCGTTGCAGCCGAATATGTCAGGAAATTTGCAAACTTTACTTATGAAAAGTATGACAGACACCTTCAGGTGTACACCGAATGGGGAATTATTAAGACCTATGATATTGCGAAAGCAACGCAGCTGCGCGTCCGCGGCGGCATCAAGAGCCCGATCCTGCGGGAACTGGAGGCAGGAGAGACAGTGGAACTGCTGGAACAGATGGATACATGGAGCAAGGTGAAGACCTCGGATGCCATGATCGGCTATGTGGAGAACAAGCGTCTGACGAATCTGAACACGGAGGTACAGACAGCAGTTACGGACTATGTCCCGGCGGAGTACACCTCCGTTGCGATGGACGGAAAGGTGAGCCTCGGCTGGCACGGAATCGGAGGTCCCGGCGGAAATGATACGCTGGACAGTGTATTAAAGGAAGGGAAAGGAATCAACGTGATTGCTCCGACGTGGTTCAGCCTCAAGAACAGTGACGGAGAGCTTTTCCGGTCCTTTGCATCGGCGCAGTATGTAAAGAAGGCGCATGAAAAGGGTATAAAGGTATGGGGCGTATGGGATGATTTTAACTATACGGCAGAGAGCGGGACGACGGTGGACAGCTATGCTGTCCTGTCCGCAACATCGAGCCGGCAGCAGATGGCACAGAATATAGTAGACACAGCGTTGGAATATGGACTGGACGGCATTAATCTGGATTTTGAGAAGCTGACAAATGAGGCGAGACCGCATTTCAACCAGTTCCTGAGGGAGCTTTCGGTGCTGTGCAGACAGAGCGGACTGGCATTGTCGATCGATAACTATGTGCCGTTGAATTCCTCCAATTACTACAGACTGGATATTCAGGGACTGGTTGCCGACTATGTGATCATTATGGGCTATGATGAACACTGGGGAGGCTGCCAGGAGGCGGGAAGCGTTGCGAGCATTGATTATGTTTCGGGCGGACTCGACCGGACACTGGAGCAGGTACCGGCAGAAAAGGTCGTGAATGCACTGCCCTTCTATACAAGACTGTGGATGACAAAGGGAGCCGAGGTGACGAGCGAAGCGATCCCCATCAGCAATGTGGAGGAATGCCTGCAGAAATACGGCAAGAGCACGGATATGGCAGAATGGGATGAGGTAACCTGTCAGAATTATATTGAATGGCAGGGAAATGATACCCTTTATCAGATGTGGATAGAAGATACAGAGTCGCTCAGCGTCAAGGTAAACGTTATGAATGCACGGAATATCGGGGGCGTGGCAGTGTGGAGGCTCGGATATGGTACACAGTCCGCGTGGGAGCTTGTGGCAGCTTACGCGGGAGTAAAGTAATAAAGGGAGCCGTTGGGCTCCCTTTTGTGTTTTTACTGTTCGGACTTTCTGTAAAGCACATAGCTGCCTGCAAAAAGTACAGTTGCCGCACAGACGAACCAGATGACCATGCTGTGCTCTCCGGTCTTGGGAACTTCGTCATACTCATTGGATGAAGAAGTGCTGGAAGAAGATGACGAAGGTGCAGCTGCGGTTGTATTACTGGTGGTACCGTTCATTGCTGCAAGGTAGGCATCGGACGGTGTCGGGCTGGATTGTGCGATCTGATAGGTGCCGGCATCCATACGCATTATGTTCTTTGGAATATCATAAAATTCATAGGTTCTTGCTCCTGTGCTGGAGTCGGTGCGGAAATGACCTACAGTTCCTGCGCAGGAAATATTGGAATGCGGTTCATCTTCGATGTTGAGAACCATATCCAGTACATTGTTGTTGAAGGTACAGGTTGTCGTGTCGTAGAGATAGGCATTTCTGACATCTCCGTTGATTGCGGCATAAGCGCCCGCCAACACATAGCAGTCAGTCACTCCGCCGGTGAAAACGACAGCATGGGCATTCTGGAAAATGGTAAGGTTGCCAAGTGTGACATCTGCAAGGTGAAGTTCCTCATTGGGCTCAACATCGCCGGGATATACTACAACGGCGTCTCCATCCTTCAGCTCCAGATTCAGACAGTAGATCTCCCGATTGTAGGCATTGTCATCAAAGGTGCTTCCTTCGACATAGCGCCATTCGTTTACAGTTTCGCCGATATACTTGACGGAGTAGGTCTTTGCTTCTTCTGCCTTTGCGGTCAGGGCGTTGCCACCGGGAAGCAGTGCAAGAACAGCTGCTGCGGTGAGCAGGGATACAAGTGCTTTGAGTTTCTTTTTCATTTTGTTCCTCCTTTTGCTCGCATGCTTTACTCTGTAAGCGGCAGATAGGTATCGCCGGTCTCCACTTCTTTTGCGACAACAACAAACCTTCCGTTTGTCACATGGTAGGAGCAGGTGGAGAGTGTAATAAAATGATCCCCGAACTCTGCTGTCACACCGGTGTCGTACAGAGAAAGTGCTTTTAAGTTTTGATAGAAATCATCAAATTCTTCAGCGGTATCCGCCTGAAAGAATTTGTAGAACTTGAAGACCTGATCGGTCTTTTTATAGACCTGAGAGCGAAATACCGCGAGCACTTCATAATTGCGCTGACATTCCTCTGTGTAGAGAATGATCTGCATATGCTCCTTGCAGAAGTCCTCGTCCTCATAGTCGGTCAGAGTGCCGAACATAGCACCTGATTTCATATTATGTCCATGGATGATCAGATTAGTCGTCAAAGGTTCGAGACAGCTGTCGGTGTCAAGGATCAGACAGCCGTTCCGGTTGGAGGAACCGTCGAAGCCACGACGCAGGTAGTATTCCTCATCTGCCGGTGTCCACATGACAGGGTAATCGATCTCTGTGTCCGGAATATGTAGCCATGCAGCCATATCACTGTTGGCGAGAAAGCTGTCCCGATAGGGATTGATGACCGGCTCGGGAGTAGGCTCCGGCGTGGGCTCGGGAGATGGCTCCGGGGACGGAGAGGGGGATGCTTCCGGCTCAACAGAAGGAAGCATGGTCTCAGCGTCGGAAGAACTCTCCTGCATTATGACTTCGGCGGAGGAACGAAGCTCCTCCATGCCCGCATCTGTGCGGAGATCATCCTTTGCGTGGCGGATCACCAGAACCACAGCAGCCGACAGACAGCTGACGGCAATCACAGCCAGAATAATGGCAATGGCTTTTCTGGAGTTTTTCATAAATGCTCCTTAATGATTTTTCTTTCAATATAGTAATTCTAGCTTAAAAAAACATGCAATGCAATACCCTTGAATATACATTATTGAAAAAACAAGGAGGAGAACAGTATGAGTAAATGGAACCAGAGGCTTCTCTCGGCGGCGGCAGGAATGCTTCTCCTGCTTTCACTGGTATATGTCTGTAAGGAGACGGTTCTGTACACTGCCGGACGGGGAAGCGCAATGTCGGGCAGAGACGTGCGGTGTGTGGTGATTGACGCGGGACATGGCGGGGATGATCCGGGCAAAGTGGGAATCAACGGGGCGAAGGAGAAGGATGTCAATCTCCAGATTGCGGAAAAGGTGAAAAAGTATCTGGAGGCAAATGATATTACTGTTGTGATGACAAGAGAGAGCGATGAGGGGCTGAACGATGCGAATGCCTCTAATAAGAAGGTACAGGACATGAAGCGGAGGATAGAACTGATCGACAGGACGGCGCCGCAGGTCACGGTGAGCATCCACCAGAACAGCTATCCGGAGGAATACGTTCACGGCGCGCAGGTGTTTTATTACACCGGCAGCAAGGAGGGACAGAATCTGGCGGATGCGATCCAGTGGCAGCTGGTCGACAAGGTGGACCCTGAGAACAAGAGGCAGGTCAAGGCGAATGACAGCTATTATCTGTTGAAAAAGACAGGCATACCGATCGTCATTGTCGAGTGTGGTTTCCTTTCTAACAGCGCGGAGGCGGAAAAGCTGTGCACGGACGATTATCAGGAACGGGTGGCGTGGGCAATCCATATGGGAATTCTGCAATATCTGAATAAACAAGACTGAGTCTTTTCCTTTTTGGGGAAGTGTGATATACTTGCTTTAAGTGTGCAGAAAAACCGGAAAGTGTCAAACAGGATGAATACAGTAACAGTTAAAATTGACAGAAGTAAGGCGGAGTTTACGGAGACGGAGGATGCTGCGCTGCGTCGTGCGGGAGAGGTCATCCGCGCGGGCGGGCTTGTGGCATTTCCCACGGAAACCGTCTATGGGCTGGGCGGAGATGCGCTGAACAGAGAGTCGTCCCGCAAAATTTATGCCGCGAAGGGCAGACCGTCGGACAATCCCCTGATCGTCCATATCTGTAAGTTTGAGGACATCAGGCAGATCGTGAAGGAGGTGCCGGAGGAGGCCTGCAGGATCGCGGAAGCGTTCTGGCCGGGACCGCTGACAATGATTCTTCCCAAGTCGGAGCTTGTCCCGAAGGAGACGACAGGCGGGCTGGACACGGTGGCGGTGCGTTTCCCATCCGATAAAATAGCACAGAAACTGATAGAATACAGCGGGGGCTATATCGCTGCGCCGAGTGCCAACCTCTCCGGAAGACCGAGCCCGACGGTGGCGAAGTATGTAGCTGAGGACATGGACGGCAGGATAGAGATGATTATAGACGGCGGAGCGGTCGGGATTGGTCTGGAGTCCACGATTATTGATCTCACGGTGAGTCCGCCGCAGATTCTGCGCCCGGGATATGTGACGGAGGAGATGCTGCGGAAGGTTCTCGGCAGGGTGGATACGGATGTGACGATTCTCAGCGCCGACAGCGGACAGGCTCCGAAGGCACCGGGAATGAAGTATCGGCATTATGCGCCGAAGGGCGAGCTGACGATTGTGGAGGGCGAGCCGGACGCGGTGGTCGCCTATATCAACGGGCAGGTGCAGAAGGCGCGTGAAAACGGTGAAAAGACCGGCGTGATCGGCACGGATGAATGCGCCGGAAGATACTGTGCGGATGTTGTCAAGAGCGTGGGCAGCAGAGAGGATGAGGAGAGCATTGCAAGGCATCTCTTTACCGCACTCAGGGAATTTGACGACGAAAATGTGGAAAGAATGTATTCCGAGAGCTTTGACAGCGCAGGACTGGGACAGGCTATCATGAACCGGCTGCTGAAGGCGGCAGGACACCATGTTGTCAGGCTGCAGGATGAAACAAAGATTCAATAAAAATCGTTTATAGATACAGGAGGAGCAAAATGATTGCGATTGGAAGTGACCACGGCGGTTACGAACTGAAGGAAAGCGTAAAGAAACATCTCGAGGAAAGGGGAATCCCCGTGCAGGATATGGGCTGCGACGGAACGGCATCTGTGGATTATCCGGTTTACGGACATGCAGTGGCGAAGGCGGTAGCCGACGGAAGCTGTGAGAAGGGCATTGTCATCTGTACGACAGGGATCGGCATCAGCATTGCGGCGAACAAGGTTCCGGGAATCCGCTGCGCACTGTGCTCTGACAGTCTGTCAGCGAAGATGACCCGACTTCATAACGATGCGAATGTACTTGCGCTGGGCGGCGGCTTTGTCGGGAAAAACCTTGCGCTGGAGATTGTCGATGTATTTCTGGACACGGCATTTTCCGGTGAGGAGAGACATCAGCGCAGGATTGACCTGATTGAAAAACTGTAAGTACCTATTTAAAAATATTAAAACACCATCAGGAGGAAAAATGTAATGGCTAAAGTAGTAATCATGGATCATCCCTTGATCCAGCACAAGATCGGATTTATCCGCAGAACGGAGACAGGAACAAAGGATTTCAGGCAGACCATCAGTGAGATCGCAATGCTGATCTGCTATGAGGCGACCAGAGATCTGAAGCTGGATGACGTTGAGATCCAGACCCCTATCTGCAAGGCGACAGTGAAGGAACTGAGAGGTAAGAAGATGGCGGTCGTTCCGATTCTGCGCGCCGGTCTTGGCATGGTAGATGGAATGCTGACACTGATCCCGGCAGCAAAGGTCGGACATATCGGACTTTACAGAGATCCCGAGACCTTGAAGCCGGTTGAATATTACTGCAAGCTCCCGGCAGACTGCGCCGAGAGGGAGGTATTTGTGGTAGATCCCATGCTTGCTACCGGCGGTTCTTCCGTGGCTGCAATCCAGATGCTGAAGGACAAGGGCTGCAAGAATATCCACTTTATGTGCATCATTGCCGCACCGGAAGGAATTGAGGCGATGAAGAAGGCACATCCCGATGTGGATATGTATGTCGGAGCGCTGGATGAGAAGCTGAATGACCACGGCTATATCGTTCCGGGTCTCGGCGATGCGGGCGACCGTATTTTCGGCACAAAATAAGACTGCGGCGAGAGGTGGCCTATGAACAAGAGGGAAGACTATATCAGCTGGGATGAGTATTTTATGGGCGTGGCACAGCTTTCGGGCATGCGCTCGAAAGACCCGAACACGCAGGTCGGAGCCTGTATTGTAAGCAAAGACAACAAGATATTGTCCATGGGATATAACGGCTTCCCGAACGGCTGCTCGGACGAAGAGTTCCCGTGGGCGAGAGAGGGTGACGAGCTGGACACAAAGTATCCCTTTGTCACGCACGGCGAACTGAATGCCATCCTGAATTACCGGGGAGGCTCGCTTGAGGGAACGAAGCTCTATGTGTCACTCTTTCCCTGTAATGAGTGCGCAAAGGCGATCATTCAGGCGGGGATCAAGACGGTGGTGTATGACAGCGATAAGTATCTGGGAACGCCGGGAAACCGCGCTTCCAAGAAGATGTTTGACGCTGCGGGAGTGACCTACATCCCATATTCACACACGGGACGGCAGGTAAAGATACAGCTTTAGAATTACGCAGAGAACGGAAAGGCAGGTTGCATTTCTTGAGGAACTGGAGAAAAACAGCTGTCCTGATGACGGCAGTGCTATTTACAGGGCTGTTTTCGACAGCCGGGGCGGAGGTGTCCCTCCCCGGTACGCTTGTCGTGTCCGCAACCTCCAATACCAGACAGCAGATCGACGAAGCCGAAGAGAGAAAGCGGGAGCTCGAGAATGAGAAGGAACAGAACGAGGGTGAGCTGAGTGATCTCAAGGGCGAGCAGAACGGTCTGAAAAAGGAACTAAAGAGTCTGAATGACCAGCTGACGCAGATTGTTGCGAATCTTGCAGATCTGGAACAGCAGATTCATCAGAAGGAACAGGAAATATCCGACACGCAGGCGGCGCTTGACGAGGCAAAGGCCACGGAGGCGTGGCAGTATGCCTGTATGGTAGAGCGGGCGCGCGCTATGTATGAGACGACGGAAGACAGCTATCTGAATGCATTGCTGAAGGAGAAAAGTCTTTCCGATATTCTGAATGCGGCGGATTATATCGAGCGGATTGCCGCGTATGAACGCAAGATGATGGACCAGTACAAGGAAAACAGAATTTTCATCGAGGGAGAGGAGGCCAGACTTCAGAGTGAGAAGGTGGAACTGGACATCCTGAAGGCACAGGCTGAGGCGGAAGAGGCGAGAGTTTCGGAGCTTATCAGCCAGACCTCAAATTCGATTGCGAAATACGGAGATCAGATTGCGGAGGCGGAACAGAAGGCGCGGGAATACGAGGAGCAGATCAAGAAGGAAGAGGAAAATCTGGAATATCTGAAAAAGAAGCTGGCGGAGGAGATCGCGCTTTCACAGGCGGCTGCAAACGCGGCGTGGAGAGATATTTCGGAGGTGAACTTCACAGACGGAGACAGGTATCTGCTGGCGAACCTGATCTATTGCGAGGCGGGAGGTGAACCCTACGAGGGAAAGCTTGCCGTGGCGAGCGTGGTGATCAACAGGGTGCTCAGCTCAAAGTTTCCCGGCACGGTCGTGGGCGTCATTTACCAGAACCGGCAGTTTACACCGGTGGGAAGCGGACGGCTTGACCTTGCACTCGCCGCCAACAAGGCGACGGATCAGTGTTACCGTGCGGCGGACGAGGCAATGTCGGGTGTGACCAATGTCGGCAACTGCGTCTTTTTCCGCACGCCGATAGAGGGACTGTCCGGTATCAACATCGGAGGGCATGTGTTCTACTGATCACAGCCCGAGGGCATTCAGACGCGCGAGAAGCTTGTCGAACTTATCACGGTATATCAGAGAGAGCAGATGATCGAGACTGCGAAGGCAGGAGGTCATCTGCTCTTTTGTAATCAGATTGCGCTCCATCGCTTCGGCAAGTTCATCCAGATCGACGACCTTCATGCGACCGTCCGGGTAGAGAATGACATCGGCGAGCAGGTCGGTGACGGTGAGGGAAGCCTCCCCGGGATCACAGGCGTACTCGATAATATCGCAGTAACAATATAGAAGAGAGCCATCCTCGCGGTACATTTTGCTGATCTTAAAGCCTTCCTTCAGAAAATAGCAGGAACAGCCGTGGGAAAAGGTCGATTTGGGGTTCAGAGTGTTCCATTTTGTTACAATGATTTCATCGTTCTGTTCAAGGATAATGTCGTCCTTCAGCAGAATACATTCTGCCGGAATGAGTCTGCGGCGGTAAAGCTTGGAAACAGTCATCGGAATACCTCCTCTGTCATTGGAATCATTTATTTTCGGAAACAGCGGTCACAGAACCTGCTCCAGCTCGGGGAAAGGAATGAAGGGAGCGGGAGGGAGGGTGTGCGGGCAAAGCTCCTTTTCCATCCAGATCATGTCATGCCATTCGCCGTTTTTGTACCCGGAGCTGTGAAAATGGGCGACTGTCTGATAGCCCAGCTTTTCGTGAAGAGCGATGCTGACAGGATTCGGGTAGGTGATGCAGGCGCAGAGGTTGCATATGTTCTGCCGGCGGAGACAGTCCTCAAGAGCGAGGTACAGAGCCGTCCCGACCCCTTTTCCATAACAGGTCTGGCTGACGTAGATGGAGGTCTCGACAGACCAGCTGTAGGCAGCGCGGGTCTTGAAGGCAGAGGCATAGGCGTAGCCCACGGGCTGACCGTCTTCCTCGGCGACAAGGTAGGGATAGCGTTCCAGTGTATGCTGGATGCGCTCCCGGAACTCTTCAGCGGAGGGGGCAACGTATTCAAAGGTAATGGAGGTGTTCTCTACATAAGGGGCATAGATACCTGCCAGATCGGCTGCGTCCTCCGGGGCAGCAATACGAATTTTCAATTTTGCAGTCCTCCTTTCGACATATTTCTTATTTTGTTCAAATACTACAACCGGAAAGCCGTTGAGTCAATGTTCTTTTGTAAAAAATCTTTAGTTTTTTGTCACTTTAAAACGGTCAGACCCTAGACATTTTTTGAAAATTTGGATATAATCTATCACATGAAACGATACAGGGAAGATAAGAGAAAAACATTTCAGACGTTGGCACTTATCACACAGCTTGGGCTGATTATGATCAGCTCTGTGGGGATCGCTTCGTGGATCGGTGTCTGGCTGGACCGGAAGCTGGGAACCTCATTTATTACAGTTGTGATGTTCTTCCTCGGGGCAATCGCCGGATTTCAGGCGGTATACCGTATGGTAAGACAGATATTTAGGGACGAAGACGGGAAAGATGATAGAGACTCTGAAAAAGACTGATAGAACGCTTTTGGAAATGCATACGGGAATGCTTGTCTTCGGACTGGTCTGTCAGCTTGCGGGCTTCCTTCTGGCAAAGCATCAGCTGCAATATGCCCTGAGTCTCTGGATCGGAGTTGCGCTTGCTGTCGCGGGCAGCATCCATATGGCGCGGACTCTTGACCGGGCGCTACCACAGGGGGCAAACGCTTCGCGGACGATAACGATGGGGTATCTGATCCGCTATGTGGCGGTTGCGGTGGTATTCGCGGCAATATTTCTCGAGGGGTCATTAAACCCTGTTATTGTGTTTCTGGGGTATATGAGTTTGAAAGTAACGGCGTATTTACAGCCGATTACCCATAAGCTTTACAACAGGCTATTTCACGAAACCGATCCGGTGCCGCAGGACATGCCCGAGGAAGAGACCGTTTCGGATGAAGAGACGGTTTCGGAGAGAGGGTAGCTGCGTTGGCGGAGAGGCTAAATCAAATAAAAGGAGGTGAAAACATGGGACATGGAATCTTGTTATCCGGTGGCTCTGACATCGATTTTATGATTCATGGCATTTTCCGATATTCCTTTTTCGGTCATGAGGTCTGGATAACAACCACACATGTGTGTGTATTGATCATTATGATCATTCTGATCGGTTTTTCCATTGCAGCAAAACGATGCATGGATAAGGCTGGAGAGGTTCCGGGCGGTTTTCAGAACGTTGTCGAGCTGATCGTTGAGAAGCTTGACGGCATGGTGGATTCCGTTATGGAGAAGTCGGCACCGAAATATTATAACTATATCGGCACGATTTTTATCTTCATCCTTTTCAGCAATGTTTCCGGTCTGCTCGGCTTAAGACCGCCGACGGCGGACTATGGAACGACGCTGCCGCTCGCATTGATCTCGTTTGCAATGATCCACTATAATAAGTGGAAATATCAGAAACCGATGACGATCTGGGAGGACACCTGTTCGCCGCTGCCCAAGTGGCTGCCGCTCTGGATACCAATCAACCTGATCGGAACATTTGCGGTTCCCGTATCGCTCTCGCTGCGTATGTTTGCAAACGTGCTGTCGGGAACGGTAATGATGGCATTGCTCTACGGTCTGCTTGGCTGGATCGCAACGGCGTGGCCCGCAGCGCTGCATGTGTACTTTGACTTGTTCTCAGGAGCAATTCAGACCTATGTGTTCTGTATGCTGACCATGACCTATATTTCCAACGAGATAGGAGACGGAACAAGACGCTGATTACTGTCAAAACAAAACAATATAAAACCAGGAGGAAAAAAGAATGGACTTCAATGAAAACTTTATTTTGGGATGCTCTGCTATCGGTGCAGGTCTTGCACTTATCGCCGGAATCGGACCCGGTGTAGGACAGGGTATCGCGGCTGGACACGCTGCTGCAGCAGTAGGACGTAACCCGAGCGCACAGTCACAGATCAGATCGACCATGCTTCTTGGACAGGCAGTTGCCGAGACCACCGGTCTGTACGGTCTGTTGATCGCATTCCTGTTATTGTTCGTAAAACCCCTTCTGCCTTAAGCATAAGAGCACAGTACATGCTTGAAAGAAGGCAGAAAGGAGGCAGAGAATGATACTTTTAACAGAAGGCCAGACCATGTCGAGGCTTTTCGATCTGGACTGGCAGCTGGTTGCTGATTCCTGTCTGACGATCATCGCGGTTTTTGTGCTGTTCCTTTGCATGAGCTATTTTCTGTTCAATCCTGCGAGAAAGATGCTGAACAGCCGTAAGGACAAGATCCGTGCGGAACTGGAGACGGCTAAGAAGGATATGGACGAGGCGGGACGCCTGAAGGAGGAATACGAAAGCAGGCTGAAGGAAGTAGACAAAGAGGCGGAAGGCATCCTGAGCGAGGCGCGTAAAAAGGCGCTGAACAACGAGGCACAGATCATTGCCCAGGCGAGAGAGGAAGCGGCACGCATCCTTGACAGGGCGCGGACAGAGGCGGCGCTGGAGAAGCAGAAGGTGTCGGATGAGGTCAAGCAGGAGATTATTTCCGTTGCATCTGTTATGGCAGGGAAGATGGTCGCTGCGTCCATTGATACCACCGTTCAGAATCAGCTGATCGACGAGACGTTGAAGGAAATAGGTGATAAGACATGGCTAAATTAGTGTCCAAGACATACGGTGAGGCCTTGTTTGAGGTGGCGATGGAGTCCGGTGAGGACAAGGCGGCAGAACTGCAGGAGGAAATTAAGACTCTCAGGACGGTTCTGGCGGAGAATCCGGAGTTCGATGAACTGATGGAACATCCCGGGATTCCGAAGCAGGAAAAGCTGCAGGTGCTGGATCAGGTGTTTGAGGGACGCATCAGCGAGGAACTGGTGAATTTCCTGAAGATCATTGTCTCCAAGGAGCACTATAAGGAACTGGATGCTGTTTTTGATTATTTCACCGACAAGGTGAAGGCACAGCGCAGGATCGGAATTGCGTATGTGACTACGGCGGTGGAGCTGACGGCAGACCAGAAAGCGGCTGTGGAACGCAGACTGCTGGAGACAGGCGGGTATCGGGAGATGGAAATGCATTATCGGACAGATGCTTCCGTTATCGGCGGGATGATTATCAGAATAGGCGACAGAGTTGTGGATAGCA
>USGM01000044.1 GCA_900554205.1 uncultured Lachnospiraceae bacterium | reverse complement strand
GCATTTTTGAGTACGATCAGGAGCTGGAAGAGAAGAAATACCGTGAGGCAGAGTACGAGCATGGACGACAGGACGGATATGACGTTGGAATCCGCGAGGGTCGTACCGCCGCACTTCACACCATGGTAAAAAATCTGGCAAAGCAGAATATCCCTCTACAGCAGATTGCGGAGGCGGCAGGAGTTGACGAGGAGACCGTGCGGGAGTGGATAGAGGCTCCTGCTGTAAAAGAGAATAGAGAATGAAATCAATATCCATTTATGCGATCACCAGAAATCAGAATACAGAGCAGCTTCAGAAGCTCGAACGGCATTTGTCGGGAAGAGAGAGGGTTCTGAAGATACGGGAATGGGAGCTGGGTAGCCTGAAAGCACTTGTGCGCCAGCTGGAGAGGCATATGCCGGAGGTACCGGCGCTTCGTCTCTTTTATTCCTTTCAGATCCCAAGGCTGGGGAAGGAATTTGATCTGCTCCAGATCAAGGAAGGTCAGATTGTCAATATCGAATTGAAAAGCGGTGTGGTGTCGGATGAAGCGATGCGGAAGCAGCTTTTGCAGAACCGGTATTATCTGTCTGCGCTGGGAAAGCCGATCCGGTCTTATACCTATAACAGCAGCCAGAACAGGCTGGTGCGGTTGACGAACCACGATCATATTGCAGATACGGAATGGGAGCAGTTGTGTCGGGATTTGCAAGACGAAAGTGAAGACTACAAGGGAAACATTGAGGAGCTGTTCCGGGCGGAGCTGTATCTGATCTCCCCGTTGACGGAGCCGGCCCGCTTCCTGAAAAATGAGTATTTTCTGACATCCCAGCAGAGAGATATTGAGCGGCAGATCTTAAAAAGGATTCGCGCGAAACAGACGGGCTATTTCTGGTTTTGCGGGCTTCCGGGAACAGGGAAAACACTGCTCCTTTATGACATTTCCATGAAACTTTCCAAACGGCAGCAGGTATGCATGATTCACTGCGGTGAGGCAGGAAAGGAATGGAAGTCGCTGCATGAACGCTTGCAGCGGGTGATTTATTTATCTGACAGTCAGATCATGCCGGACAGCCGGATGGAGCGCTACAGTGCAATTCTGGTGGATGAGGCGCATCTGCTTTCCGCAGACAGACTGCGCCTGTTAATGCAGCTGGCGGGAGACCGGCCGATGATCTTTTCCAGTGACTGTGAGACGATGATTTCGCCGGAAGAACTGGATCAGGGAGCAATGCAAATATTGGAGGAGCTGCCGGATATACAGACCTTCCGTCTGACGAACCGCATCCGCACCAACGTAGAGCTGTCTCTCTTTATCCGGAACATGATGTACCTTTGCAGCAGAAAGAATCCCAGACAATATCCCCATATTGCGGTGCTGTATGCCAATGATGACAGGGAGGCGGAAGGACTGTTGAGGGACTATGCCGCGCAGGGATATGTCCTTCAGAATGGGGGAAGCGGACAGGAGGAAGAGGCAGAGCGTCTGGCGGTTCTGCTGGATGACAGATATTATTACGATGAAAACGGATACCTGAGATCGGCGTGCCGGGACGTGCGACATCTTTTCCATCAGTTAAACTGCGCAAAGGAAGAACTGGCGCTGGTGGTAAAGGGGAATGAAATGTTGTACGGGGCATTGCTGGATCTGCTGTGATGGGTTGGAAGAGGAGCATTGTACATGAATTTGAAATTAATAAAGGCAACGACAGAATATAAAGAGCAGATATGTGATATGTTGGAGGAATGGTATGCGACGGGAGAAAAAATTATACCCTACGCGATAAGAAGACTCGATTATCATGACTTCGATTTCTACTGTGAAAACCTTGAAAATAAAGATCCACTGGCGGACTGGGGTGTTACAGATTCTACTTTTTTCTGCATTGATGAGGATAGGGACAGGGTGGTCGGTGCTGTAAACATAAGGCATTATTTGAATGAAGCTTTATTGCTAGACGGCGGACATATCGGAGACGGCGTCAGACCCTCCGAGCGGAGAAAGGGTATTGCAACAAAAATGATAGCGCTCGCGCTGGAAGAATGTAAGAAGCTCGGAATATACAAAGTTCTTATGGTGTGTGACAAGGATAATGTCGGCTCGGCAAAAAGCATAATGAACAACGGTGGAATCCTCGAAAACGAGCCTGTTGTAGACGGAGTACCTCAACAGAGATTCTGGATTGATCTGACAAACGAGGCCGGGGACAAGGTTGGAATCGTAAGGCATATGTCGCTGGAGGAAGTTCCCCAATGTGTAGAGGTAATCAGAAGTTCCTTTAAAACTGTCGCGGACGAGTTTGGATTTACGCAGGAAAATGCGCCGCGATTTACGGCATTTGCAACGGATGAGGGAAGAATCCGGTACCAGTTCTGTGCGGAAAAGAGACCCATGTATGTTTATCTTCTGGGGGCTCAGATAGTGGGTTTTTATTCGCTTACACTGTTGAATGACGAAGAGGCAGAGTTAAACAATCTTGCTGTGCTCCCGGATTACCGTCACAAGAAAATAGGAGAGAAGCTGCTGGCAGATTCCGCAGAGAAAGCCTCCGCGTTTGGAAGGAAAAAGTTGAGGGTCGGAATCGTTGAGGAAAACACGGTTCTCAAGACATGGTATGAAAATCACGGTTTTGACCATAGAGGAACGAAAAAATATGATTTCTTTCCGTTCACATGCGGGTATATGGAAAAATTGCTATGAAGGCAGTGATTGGAAAGGTAGGGTATTGGAGGGGACAATGAAAAAACTGGGAAGCAGATTTTGGACGGCAATGGTTTTATTCGGACTGATCGGTCAGGTGGCGTGGGTCGTGGAGAATATGTATTTGAACGTGTTCATCTACAAAATGTTTCATGCCTCTGCGGCTGATATTTCGATGATGGTCGGGGCCAGCTCTGTGGCGGCAGCTTTGACGACAATTCTGATCGGGGCGCTGTCGGACTGGGTTGGAAAGCGGAAGCTGTTTATCTGCGGGGGGTATCTGGTCTGGGGTATCACCATTCTGGCGTTCGGACTGGTGCGCATGGATATTCTGACGCCGGTCTGCGGTAGTACGGTGGAGGCGGCAGCCATGGGAATCAGCCTTGTCATTATCCTTGACTGCGTGATGACCTTCTTTGGCTCCGCGGCGAACGATGCGGCCTATAATGCGTGGCTGACGGACGAGGGAGATGAGACAAACCGGGGAAAGATCGAGGGAATCAACGCCATGATGCCATTGGTATCCATACTGGTAGTATTCGGTGGATTCATGGGTTTTGATCTGGACAAGGCGGACAGCTGGACGGTCATCTATGCCATCGTCGGCGGTGTCGTTTTTGTTGCGGGCATCGCCGGATGTTTTCTGATCAAGGAAAGCCGTGTACATAGCAGTGCCGACAGAGGGGCTACGTTTGCGGAGAATCTGCTTTACAGCTTCCGCCCGGGAACCATGAAAAAGAATCCGCTGCTGTATGCGGTAATCGTGGCATTTGCGCTGTTCGGTATCTCCATCCAGACGTTCATGCCTTATCTGATCGTGTATTATGAGCAGACGCTGCATATGGACAATTACGTCTTAGTCATGGCACCGGCGATTATCCTTGCATCTGTCGTCACGGCCTTTTACGGCAGGATATATGATAAAAAGGGCTTTCAGTTCAGCATCCTTCCCAGTATCGGGATGCTGGTGGGCGGCTATGTGATTTTATATTTTTCAGTGCATACCGTTCCTGTTTTTCTGGGTTCGCTGCTGATGATGAGCGGCTACCTGACCGGCATGGCAGTGTTCGGTGCCATGATCCGCGACTGCATCCCGGAAAATATGGCGGGACGCTTTCAAGGAATCCGTATTATCGGGCAGGTACTTATCCCCGGTATTATCGGGCCTTTTATCGGCGCGTTTGTGCTGCGCAATGCGGAGCAGATCGCCAATCAGGACGGAACCTTCTCGTTTCTGCCCAACAGAAACATCTGGCTGGCGGCTACGATTGCGGCAGCAGTATTGTGCGCCGCGTTGTTTGGTATTTTCCGTATGTCAGGGCGGAAAGCAGGTAATAAAAAATCATAGATTCTGTTTCCGGTAAGTTCCGGGTGTAATGTTATAATGCTTATGGAAAAGTTCACAGAAATAGCTGGTACTGGAAAAGCCACATGCGTAGGCAATATCTGTAATTGACATTGCGGTATTTCGGAGAAGGTAATTTCCCTTTTCCAGACGGTAATTGTTCAGGTATGACATAGGAGACACAGACAAATATTTCTGAAAAAGAGAAGTACATTTTGTTTTGCAGCAATTTCCGGCACTTGAAATGTCCCGGATCAACAGCTTGTTCTGATAATTTTTTTGTACATAGCCTATCATAGCGGTAAGGGATTGAATATCGTCTGTATTTTGGATGTCATGGGAAAAGGAACACATATTTTCGGAAAGCAGGTCGAGAATATGTGAATATCTCTGCATAATAAGGAAGGGACGCAGTTTGTCAAAATTAGCCTCAGACAATGCGGAAAGCTCATGGAGAATAAGGTTCTGCCATGGGCTGGCGGGGGTCAGCTTCTGATAAGGAAAATGAACATTCTGAAGCAAGGGATTTAAAAAATTGCATACAAAATACTCATTGGAAGAAAGAAGCGATGGGGACAATAGGATGCATATAAAATGACACTCGGTATGGGTGTCGGAGTATCCGTAATGAAAGCAACGGCTGTTTACGAAAATTCCTTCCCCGGTCTGGAGAGAAACGTGTTCGCAGTTTACATCATAGGACATCTGACCGTCCAAAATTAATATAAACTCCAGATCATCATGCCAATGGCTGACAGCTCGGAAATCAGGATAGAGAGAGAGCTGTGCTTTTTTTATGTAAGCAGGAAAAGCAGGGTTGTTATAGGCAACATTTTCTGACATATCTGAATTCATATCAAATATCCTTCCGCGAACGATTGTTATATAATTGTGTCTGATTTTTATATAAAAGTCAATGGAAATGAGTTATTTTTAAATTGGATGCGGAGAGAGTAAGAAAAATGAAAGTTATTTTCCCGGCGGAAGGGATACAATACGACATTATAAGAAGTATACATGGGTAAAAAATTTAATAGAAGAGGAGCATTGAAAAATGAATATGCAGGAAAGAAGAGACAAGCAGCTTGCGTATGTTGCGGATGAAGTGGTTATGGAGGAAATGAGAAAGTGCAGGGTAATATTGCAAAAGTTAAATTTTATAGACCGCTCGGATTTTCAAGGCATTGCAAAGATTATAAAAGAACTTCTGGGAAAGTCCGACAATGCGTGGATTAATCCGCCTTTTTACTGTGATTATGGTTCGCATATTGAAGTCGGAAAGAATTTTTTTGCGAATTATAATTGTACCATTATTGATGTGGCAAGGGTGAGGATAGGAGATAATTGCCAGATGGCGCCGAATGTTGCAATTTATACGGCGGGACATCCCGTCTATCCGACTACACGCAACTCAGCCTTTGAGTATGGGAAAGAGGTCACGATTGGAGATAACGTATGGTTGGGCGGCAATACCGTAGTCTGTCCGGGTGTGAATATAGGAAATAATGTGGTAATTGGCGCGGGCAGTGTTGTCACCAAGGATATTCCCGACTGGTCGATCGCTGCGGGAAACCCCTGCCGCGTGATCCGCAAAATTACAGAGGAGGATCGGAGAAAATTATTTCATAACGAGGAAATTGACGAGGAAGCATGGAATGTGATATGTGAGCAGCAAAGGGGAGACGAAGGATGACGATGAGGGAACGTTAAGATAAGACAAGCGGTCGGCGTAGCCCCTTGACACGGGAGTTAGATTGAGCTAACTTATACTTATCAGACAAAATTAAGAGGTCGGAGGTAAGATTATGAGTTTAGTTCTTTTAAAGATCATGTTGGGTTTAGGGATTGTCGGGCATGCATTAAATATGTATTGTGACCGCATTCTGAGCGTGTTCCCGAATGGTACGCTTAAGCTGGAGGATATTAAGACGTTCGGAGAGGGAGATAAAATGACGAAGCTGATGGATGGGGTGTCCGAGAAGGTTCCTATGCGCTCCGCGATGTTGGGCGCATTTTCTTTGATGCTGCAGTTCCTTGGATATTTCTCCATCACGGCATATGTCTACGAACATTCCAGACTGTGCGGCACTATACTGTTTTTCTCAATTGTCCTGTTCATTGTGGTCGGAACGGCGCATCATGTGAAGTATGGTCTGTCTGAGTATGTATTTCTGAAGCTTGGAAGGGATGAGAAGGCGAAGGCGCTGATGGTCGATATGTATAAAAGTGCCCCGATTACGAGGATATGCTATGTCGGCTACCTTGTGTTTATCATCACCCTGATTGTCGCCATCGTATCAGGAGTTGCGGCACTGCCGGTCTGGGCTGTCATTTTCACGGTTTTGCCGATATTTATCGCACTCTTCCCGTTCCGGATCATCGGCACATTACATATTTCCGCAATGGTTTCCATGCTGGCATGGATGATCTTAATATAGGACTTCCGGGGGAAAAGAAATGAAAATATATTCGTTTGGAAATGATACAGCCCCGGTTATCATGCTGCTTCCGGGCACCTGCTGCCATTGGAAAAGTAATTTTGAAAAGGTCATTCCGCTGCTTTCGCATAAATATCATGTCCTCTGCGTCAGCTACGACGGCTTTGATGAGACGGAGGATACCGAGTTTCCAACCATGCTGGAGGAAACAGAGAAGATAGAGGAGTACATCCAGAAGCATCATGGAGGACATATCCGTGCCGCCTACGGCTGTTCGCTGGGCGGCTCCTTTGTCGGGCTGCTGGTGGAGAGACAGATGATCCATATCGATTACGGCATTGTGGGGAGCTCTGACCTCGATCAGTCCACGCCCCTTGCGGCGAAGGTGGTGACGGAGCTGCTTCTGCCATTCATATATCCGATAATCCGGGATGGAAAGATGAAATCGAAGTTCCTTCAAAAGCGTATGGATAAGCAGATGCAGGAAAAAGGAGATTATGTGAAGGCGTTCATGGAGCTGTTTGGCGGCGCCCGCCCATATGTGACGATGCAGAGCTGCAGGAACCAGTTTTACTCCGATCTTGTGACACCGTTGCCGGAAAGAATCAACGTTCCGGGTACGGAGATCCACATTTTCTATGCGCTTAAGATGGGCAAAAAATACCGTGAACGCTATTTGAAGCACTTTGTACATCCCATCATTCACGAGCAGGATTTACAGCATGAGGAGCTGCTTGCCTGCCGCCCGGAGCAGTGGGCAAAGCTGGTAGATGCCATTATAGATTGAACATTTATGGGAGTTTTTAAGGTCAGACCTTAAAAACTCCTTGTGTTTTGCGGAGTATTTCGGGTATAATGGCAAGAATGGTGAGGTAAAGATTATGGATAAGAGAAAATACAAATCAAGTCAGCTGATCAGGAGGTTTCTTCCCTACTATAAGAGCCATGTAGGAGTACTGTGCATGGATCTTTTCTGCGCGGCGTTGACGACTCTGTGCGAAATTGTCCTGCCGCTGATCGTCCGGTATATCACAAATCAGGCGATGCAGGAGACGATGCTTCTGACGGCAGGAATTGTTTTAAAGCTGGGCGGACTGTATCTTGTGCTCAGGCTGATTGATGTTGCGGCCTACTATTATATGTCCTATACCGGTCATGTCATGGGAACGGAGATGGAGACGGATATGCGGCGCGACGCCTATGCGCACCTGCAGCAGCTGTCCAACACCTATTACAACAACACGAAGGTCGGACAGATCATGGGACGGATCACGAATGACCTGTTCGATGTGACGGAGTTTGCACACCACTGCCCGGAGGAATTTTTCATTGCCGGAATCAAGGGTGTCGCATCCTTTATCATCCTCTGCACGATTAATGTGCCGCTGACGCTGATTATTTTCTGTATCATTCCGTTTATGATCGGTATCTGCGGACATATCAACCTGAAGCTGCGCTCCCTGTTCCGGCAGCAGCGCGTACAGGTCGGAGAGCTGAATGCGAGGATCGAGGACAGCCTCCTTGGACAGAAGGTGGTAAAAGCATTCGCCAACGAGGATGTCGAAAACGAGAAATTTGAGCTGGATAACCAGAAATTTTATCAGATCAAGAAGCGCGGCTACCGCTATATGGGACTGTTTGCGTGCTCGACCAGACTTTTTGACGGACTGATGTATCTGGCGGCGATCGTGGCGGGCGGTCTGTTCGTCGTCGATGGAGCAATCACACCCAGTGATCTTGTGGCGTATATCATGTATGTTTCGACCTTTATCGCAACGATCCGGCGTATCATCGAATTTGCCGAGCAGTTCCAGAGAGGCATGACGGGAATCGAGCGCTTCATCGAGATCATTGATGCCGACATCGACATCTTTGACGAGCCGGGCGCGGTTGAACTGGAGAATCCGAAGGGAAACATTGTGTTTGAGGATGTCAGCTTTGAGTACCCGGACGACCATAATCAGGTCTTCCGGCATCTGAACCTGAATATCAAACCGGGAGAGAAGGTAGCGCTGGTAGGTCCCTCAGGCGGCGGCAAGACGACGCTCTGCAACCTGATTCCGAGATTTTACGACACGACGGAGGGAAACATTTACATTGACGGCAAGAATATCCGCGGGCTGACGCTGAAAAGTCTTCGCAGAAATATCGGTGTGGTACAGCAGGATGTCTATCTCTTTTCGGGAACGGTATTTGAGAATATCGTGTACGGAAGGGTCGGCGCGACCATGGAGGAGGTAGTGGATGCCGCGAAGAGAGCCGGTGCACACGATTTTATCATGGGGCTGAAGGACGGCTATAACACCTATATCGGTGAGCGTGGGGTCAAGCTGTCCGGCGGACAAAAGCAGAGGATCAGCATTGCGAGAGTCTTTCTGAAAAATTCTCCAATCATTATTCTGGACGAGGCGACTTCGGCGCTGGACAATGAGAGCGAGTATGCGGTGGCAAAATCGCTGGCAGCGCTCTCGGAGGGACGCACGACCCTGACGGTGGCGCACCGTCTGTCAACCATACGGAATTCGGACAGAATTATGGTGCTGACAGAGGAAGGCATCACAGAGGAGGGCAACCACGAGGAGCTGATGGCAAAGAAGGGTATTTATTACAAGCTTTACCAGATGGCAAATGAGATGAAATAAGCAAATAGGGCTTGTATACAATTTGTGAGTTGTGATAATATATTCAAGGATTGGGCCTAAAGCTTGCAGAATACGGAAAGGAATGAAAATTAAGATGGAAAATACAAATAATGGTGTGGTACTGCCGCAGCAGATCGTGGAAAATAATATGGAGGCAGCGGTCGGAAAGGCAAATATGCCGCTGGGAAAAATGATTCTTCTGGGCATCTTTGCGGGTATGTTTATCGCGGGCGGCGCAGCGGCGAGCAGCGTGGCAATGCATGCCGTGACAAACGTGGGAGTTTCAAGGCTTCTCGGGGGCTGTATCTTCCCGGTCGGTCTGATGATGATTGTCTTTATCGGTGGCGAGCTTTTCACAGGTGACTGCCTGATGATCATGGGCTGCGTGCACAAGAAGTTTTCTGTGTTGAAGATAATCAGGGTTCTTGTGGTGGTATATATGACGAACCTGCTCGGCGCGGTCGTTATCGCGTTTCTGGTATATCTGTCGGGACAGTTCGGTTATACCGGCGGTCTTCTCGGCGCCTTTACGATCAAGGTTGCAATGGGCAAGGTAAATCTCTCCTTCGGGACAGCGCTGAGCTCCGGTATTCTCTGTAATATTTTCGTTTGTGCCGCTGTTCTGATGGCATCCGCGGCGAAGGATATTGCAGGCAAGGTATGGGCAATCTTCTTCCCGATCATGGCGTTCGTAGTCAGCGGCTATGAGCACTGCGTTGCCAATATGTATTACATTCCCGCAGGCATCTTTGCGATGAACAATGAAGCCTATGTTGAAAAGGCGATGTCCGAGTACGGATATACCGCAGAGCAGCTTTCCTCGTTAAACTGGGGCAGCTTCCTCGTAAAGAGCGCTATTCCCGTCACGATCGGCAACATGATCGGCGGCATGGTCTTTGTCGGACTGATCCTCTATTTTGTTCATGCCCGTAACATTAAGAAAACTTCTGCATAAGCAGTTTGCAGATAGAAAAAGGCTGCGGTTTCCGCTGTATCAGTGGTTGCCGCAGCCTTCTCTTTATATAATCTCGATTCTTTCAAAGTATTTCATAAGGATGTCAGCGCAATTCTCCGCGCCGAGCTTAGAGGTGTCGAGGATCATGTGGTAATTGTTCACATCGCCCCAGACCTTTCCGGTATTTTTATAATAATACTCCGAGCGCTCCCGGTCGTTCTTCTCGATCAGCTCCTTCGCCTCTTCATGGGAAATGGACTCCTTCTTCATGATTCGCTGAATCCGGTCTTCCTTGTCAGCACATACATAAATATTAAATACGTTCGGTTGATCCTTTAAGATCTCTGATGCACAGCGCCCGAGAATGATACAGGACTTCTCAGCCAGCTTCCGGATTACCTCTGTCTCATCTGAATAATTGTTGTCATGGAGCGCGTTTTCGATATACGCCTTGTCGTAGACAGGAATCCCCAGCTTCTTGGAAAGCTCCTCCGCAATCATGCTTGCTCCGGTTCCGAACCGGCGGCTCATAGTAATTACAAGATTCATAACAGATCCTCCTCTGCCCGAAAGGAATGCATCTTATTTTCAGGCAAGGTCTATTTTATCATAATCAGGGACAAAAGACCATAAGCGTTCGGAATAAGTTTTCAGGCTGCAGCATTTTCTGCCGTTTCGGTTTTGGCATTTTTCCAAGGGCCATGACGGTAGAAGAAGATTGACAGAACAGCCGCAATGCACCATCCGATCGGCCATGCGCACCAGATACCGGTTGCCCCGAGCGCTGTCTTTGAGAAACAGAAGGCAAGCAGAACTCTCAGTATCAGGTCGGTGAAGGTTGCGATCATAAACTTTGTCATCAGTCCGGCTCCACGCAGGACACCGTCCGCAACGAGCTTTGCCGAAACGATAAAGTAGAAGGGGGACAGGATTTTCAGGTAGGTAATACCCGTCCGCAGGGCAAGCTCGGTAGGCTCATCCATAAAGAGCCTTAAAACAAGGTTTCCGCCGAAGAAATACAGCAGGAACAGAGGCACACTCAGTATCCATACCAGCTTTACACCGACGCCAAAGCCCTGTCTGACGCGGGACAGTTTTCTGGCGCCAAGATTCTGTGCGGTATAGTTGGAAATTCCGTTTCCGAGGGTGGTAAAGGAAGTAATTACCAGATTGTTCAGCTTCACGGCTGCGGAATAGCCTGCCATGACCGGCGCACCAAAGCCGTTGATAATGCTCTGGATGATAATATTGCCGAGCGAGATGAAGCTCTGCTGCAAAGTGCTCGGAATGGCAATGACCACAATCTGCTTTAAAAGCTGCAGGTCAAAGACAGGAGCCTTTTCTTTGCTCTCTATTTTCGCCAGCCGGCGGAACACGACCACCATTGCGAGAATACAGCTGACGCCCTGACAGATAAAGGTTGCCCATGCCACACCGGCAACGCCCATCTCAAACGCTTTTACAAACCATATGTCAACGGCGATGTTGGAGAGGGAGGATACCGCCAGAAAGTAGAAGGGCGTCTTGGAGTCTCCCAGTGCGGAGAAAATGCCGGTCGCAATATTGTAGAAAAATACAAAGGGCAGTCCCCATGCGTAGATATCCAGATACAGCTTTGAGTCGGCGAACACCTCGTCGGGCGTGCGGATGAGCCGCAGCAGCATACCGGAGCCTGCAATGCCGATCAGCATCAACAGGAGACATACGACAGCGCTGAAAATACATGCCGTGTAGACCGCAGTTTTCATTCCCTTGTAGTCCTTAGCGCCGAACAGCTTTGAGACCACGACGGAGCAGCCCATGTTGCAGCCGAAGGCAAACGCAATAAAGATCAGCGTGATTTCATAGCTGTTTCCGACCGCAGCCAGTGCATTTTCACCGACAAATTTTCCGGCTACAAGACTGTCGGCAATATTGTACAGCTGTTGGAAGATGATGCTGCCAAAGAGCGGCATACAGAATCGAAACAGTACCGTCTGGGGCTTTCCCACCGTTAAATCCTTATTCATTTTCGGATGCCTCCGTTTCTTTTATGCTGTCAATAATCATTTTCACACAGCCGTCGGTGCCGAATAAGCTGCTCGACAGCATCAGGTCATAGCTTTCCGGATGTCCCCACGCGGTATCAGAATAGAAGCCGAAGAACTGCTTTCTCATTCTGTCCATGTGCCTGATCCTGTGAATTGCTTCCCTTTCACTGATCTGGTTCCGCTGCATGACACGCTTTATCTTGTCGTCCTCATCTGCGTAAATGAAGACCGACAGCCTGTTTTCTTTAGGAAGAATAGAGGAAGCGCATCGACCGATCATTACGCACGGCCCCTGTCCGGCGATTTTCTCGATCACAGCCTTTTCAGCATTGTAAGCCATCTGGCTCTCTGAATAGAAGGTATTGCCGATCCCGGCGATATCAGCATAGGGATTTCCGCTTAAAAACTGAATACTGTTAATCGGGGATTCTTCCGATTTTGCAATAAACTCTTCGCTTAAACCGGACTCCAATGCTGCTTTCTTAATGAGCAATTTGTCATAGCAGGGCACGCCGAGCTCGCGGGAAAGCTTTTCACCGATTTCACGACCACCACTTCCGTACTGTCTGCCGATACAAATAATTTTTTTCATAAAAGCCACCTCTTTCATTCGCAGATTGTTTTTTCATGACGGATGCATTATAATCCCATATAAGATATGTGTAAAATATCAGTAATGTAAACGTGGTATATAAAATTGATATGGCGTGGGGGAAAGATATGAACATTAATTATGAGCACTACAAGGTGTTCTACTATGTTGCGAAATACAAGAGCTTCACCGGGGCTGCCCGGGCACTCCTCAATAATCAGCCCAATATTACGCGCATGATGAAGAAGCTGGAGGAAGAGCTGGGCTGTACCCTCTTCGTAAGACAGAGACACGGAGTCAGCCTGACGCCCGAGGGGGAAAAGCTGTACGGACATGTGCTCATCGCGTTTGAGCACATCATGCGCGGGGAGGAGGAGATCGCCAGAGACCGGAGCCTGCAATCCGGAATCGTAACAGTGGCGGCAAGCGAAATTGCCCTGCACTGCGTACTCCTTCCGGTATTGAAGAAATTCCGAAAGGACTACCCGGGCATACGCATCCGAATCCTGAACCATACGACCCCGCAGGCAATCGATATGCTGAAAAAGGGTCTGGCGGACTTTGCCATCGTGACAGAGCCCTTTGAACTGCCGACCGGACTGAGCTCCGGCATCCTCCGCAGCTTTCGGGAAGTGCCGGTCTGCAGCACAGCGTTCTCACTGTCTACGGGGACATCCCTCACCGACAAACAGATCGAGAAGTACCCGATCATCGGATACGGCGAGAAAACCGGCTCCTTTACCTTCTATACAGACCTTTTCAATAGGATGGGACTGTCCTTTTCGCCGGACATAGAGGCGGCTACAGCCGACCAGATACTTCCGATGATAAAATCCGATCTTGGCATCGGCTTTGTACCACTAGACTTTCTCGAAAAAGAGAATATGGAAAACCTCGTCATCCTCAACATGAACCCGCCCATCCCCTCTCGAAACATCTGTATTATAAAGAGAAAACAGACCTTCCTGAGTATCGCCGCAGCCGAATTAGAGCAGATGATAAAAGAGAATATGGATAAAACAGACAATTAAAATCAGTCAACCACAAAAATAAATTTATTAATACATATTCCTGATAAAATCAATGTTTTTACATATTGACATTAAAATAAATCAATAAACAGATTAATACATATACTTGTTTATAATTAATTTCAATGTTAAGATGTGACAAACAAAACACATTAGGAATCTGCAAATTTAACGAGTTTCAAGTAACAGTTGCGCAGAATGCACATGGCCACAAGCAGCGCACTCTGGAGCCGCCGGTGCTTAGCTGGCGTACTCTGACAGCTTACGCACCGCTGCGAGCGGAAGGTAGCGAGAGCGTGCCTGCGGTGGTCAGTGCATTTTGCGGCAACGTCACTCGCAGAGATGTCACTTGCAGAGATCCCACCAGAAAAGAGGTTTTCACATGGACAGCAAAGCAATAAAGGAAAAATACGTCAAGACCTACCATATGCCCCCCGAGGTTACATACGACTGGGTGAAAAAAGACTGCATCGAAAAAGCACCCATCTGGTGCAGCGTGGATTTGCGGGACGGCAATCAGGCACTGATTGATCCGATGAGTCTGGAAGATAAACTCGAATTTTTCAAGCTGCTTGTAGAGATCGGCTTCAAGGAGATCGAGGTAGGCTTCCCGGCTTCCTCTGATACAGAGTACAATTTCATCCGGGCACTGATCGAGAAAAACATGATACCCGACGATGTGACGATACAGGTTCTCACACAGGCGAGAGAGCACATTATCCGTAAGACCTTCGAGGCTGTCAAGGGTGCGCCTCACGCCGTGGTGCATTTGTATAACTCCACATCGGTAGAGCAGAGAGAGCAGGTATTTAAGAAGGATAAGGAAGCCATCAAGCAGCTTGCCATCGACGGCGCTCTCCTTTTAAAGGGACTTGCCGAGGAGACGGAGGGTAACTTCACCTTCGAGTACAGCCCCGAGAGCTTCTCCCAGACGGAAGTTGATTATGCGCTGGAGGTCTGCAACGCAGTGCTGGATGTCTGGAAGCCGGACGCAGAGCATAAGGCGATCATCAATCTGCCGACGACGGTGCAGGTGGCAATGCCCCACGTCTTCGCCTGCCAGATTGAATACATGAATAAGCACCTGAAGTACAGAGACAATGTTGTTTTAAGCGTACATCCCCACAACGACAGAGGCTGCGGAGTCAGCGACGCGGAATTCGGCATTCTCGCCGGAGCGGACCGCGTGGAGGGAACACTCTTCGGAAACGGCGAGCGCACCGGAAACGTCGATATTGTCACTGTTGCGATGAACATGATGTGCCACGGCGTGGACAGCGGACTGGATTTCAGCCACATTGCGAAGATCAGGGAAGCGTATGAACGCTTTACGGGAATGCGGGTTCACGAGCGGACACCCTATGCCGGAGATCTGGTATTTACCGCATTTTCCGGTTCCCATCAGGATGCTATCAGCAAGGGTATGGCATGGCATAAGGAAGGCAAGAGCGGAAAGCGTTGGGATGTTCCCTATCTGCCGATCGACCCTTCCGATGTCGGAAGAGAGTACGAGTCGGATGTCATCCGTATCAACAGTGTTTCCGGCAAGGGCGGTGTTGCCTTTGTATTAAAGCAGCAGTTTGGCTTCTCGCTTCCCGCGGCTATGAAGGAAGAGGTCGGCTATCTCATCAAGGGCGTTTCCGACAAACGCCATCAGGAGCTGCTGCCCGCAGAGATCTACGCAATCTTCGAGGAGAATTATATCAGTCCCCGCAAGGTATTCCGCATTCCCGAGTGCCATTTCAGACAGGAAAAGGGCATTCAGGCGGAAGTGACAATAGAGCAGAACGGAACGCAGAGAGTGATCAGAACCTCAGGAAACGGTCGTCTGGATGCGGTCAGCAACGCAATCAAGACCTTTTTCGGAATCAATTACGAGCTGTCGGTCTACGAGGAGCACGCGATTTCCAAAGGCTCCAGCTCAAGAGCGGCGGCGTATGTGGGCGTTATGCATGACGGACATCTGTACTGGGGAGTCGGCGTGGACGAGGACATCATCAAGGCGTCCATAGCAGCGCTGACATCTGCCGCGAACAAGCTGGCTGCGGAACAGCATATCACGGCGGGCAGAGAGGAGCGCATCGTCGAGATTATCAGCAGTATTCAGAACGATTATAAGAATGTGACGCTGGAGACGCTCTCCGATAAGTTTCATCTCTCAAAGCCCTATCTTTCCAAGTACATCAAGGAAAAGGCGGGCATGACCTTCCAGGAGGTTGTCAAGGAAGAGCGCATGAAGAAGGCGAAAACGATGCTGCGTGAGACGAATCAGACAGTGGAAACCATCGCAGCAGAGGTTGGTTATGAAAACGTTGAACATTTTAACCGGTTATTCAAGAAAAGCTATGGAATGACGCCGGTACAATACAGAAAGCAGGGTTGACCCCTGCTTTCCGCATTTTCGGTATGAAGCTGAAAGCCTCGGTTTTCAGCTTTTTAGTTTGCACTGTAATTGTTCTGGAAGCCCTCGAAGCCGGGTTCTACCGTGGTATGCTCGACGCTGTTGTAACGCAGCTGCATGAACTGGGCGCGATCCTTAAAGAACATTCTCTTCAGGTCTTCGGTATATCCGACAACAACCCAAGGGTACATGCTGTCCATATTATGAAGAATATCCTGCGCGGTAGCTTCATCGGGAACGCTGATGATCTGAACCTTTGAATGTTCCTCGCTGTAAATGTTGATGCTGTAGGTGACACCGGTCTTAATGCCGTTGGTGCGGTGTGTTGTCGTGTTCTGGTAAGCCCAAAGTATCTTGCTTACGGGAACTGCCTTGGGGACGGTACCCTGGAGATCATATATGCAGAGCCTTCCGAGCTTGATCGAGTTTTTCTTTAAGTAGTTGACAGCAGAATTCATATCGGACTCTATTGCTGTATCGCTGAAGCCGGCATCCTGATAGCTCTTCTGGAAGCTCTTTATGTAACCGCCGCTGGAAGCCTTTACGATTCTGAAGATGCTATATGCGATCAATACAATGCCGGCGAAGAAAAGTACCAGATATACGACATTCTGGCTTGCTGTGCTGACATGAATATTGATGTAGTAGGGAGAAGTCATGGCTTCAAATTCTTCCTGTGTGAAATCCTGTTGATCTACAAAATATTCTTCAAAATAACCATAATCCTCTGTAGAGAGCTTTTCTATCTTACCGGTAAGGGTGAGGGGACTGGAGTAAATGCCGTTGTAGGTATCTTCCATGATCTCATCCATGCGGTCCTGATATTTTACCGGAACCTTAATCGTGATGTAACGATAATCCATAGCATTTTCATCACCCGTCCATGTAATGTAGTACAGGTCGGTTGTTGTGCGGTGATGTGTCTTTGTGTTTTCGCTGTATTCCTCGAGATAACAGTCAAATACAGTGTCAACGTCGATCTTCACGAGCTGATTCTTGATCTCGTCAAGCTCCAGCTTTTCAAACTGCACATACCCTGTCATGGTATAGAATGCGTTCGGTGCCTGCCAGATTGCCAGCGCCAGTCCTGCAATAATTAAAATAATACTGAGTGCCAGCGAGCTTTTAAGACTTTTTTTCTTCAGTTCTTCTAACATACTTTCCCTCCTGATTGAAAATATAAAAAATAATCTAAAACAGCAGTTTCAATATTAGCATATTGCAATTATCTGTCAAGAGTAAATGAGAGAAATTCATAGGTTGTTTTGTTTACAGTTTTCCGAAAATCATGTAGAATAGGTTTCATTAGTGGTGCTGTGACAGGCGCAGAAAAGAGGAAAAGAGTATGAAGTTTAAGGAAATGCCTTATGAAAGAATTGATTTTGATGAGGTACAGAAGGAATTAAAGGAGCTTATGGAGGCATTCGATGCGGCAAAGAGCGGAGAGGAGCAGTTTGCCATTCATCAGAAGTATTATAAGCTGACCGGAAGAGTTGACTCGATGTACACCATCGCAAATATCCGATTTGACATCGACACCTCAGATGCCTTCTATGAGAAAGAGCATGAATATTATGATGAGAAGATGCCTGAGTACAGCAACGTTCTTCTGGCATACCAGAAGAAGCTCTATGAATCCCCCTTCAGGGATTACCTTGAGAAAAAGATCGGGCCGGTAGCCTTTAAGAATATGGAAATCGCCCAGAAGGCGATGGATGAGAAACTGATTCCGCTGATGCAGGAAGAGAATGCATTGACGATGGAGTATGACAAGCTGATTGCCAGCGCAAAGATCAACTTCGACGGCAAGGAGCTGAACCTTTCCCTGATGCGCCCCTATCTGATCCATCAGGACAGGAACGTGAGAGCAGCTGCATGGAAAGAGTACAGCGCGTTCTTTGAGGCAAATGCAGACAAGCTCGACGAAATTTATGATAAGCTGGTGAAGAACCGTACTGCACAGGCGAAGAAGATGGGCTACGACAACTATCTGGAGCTCGGCTATTACCGTATGGGCAGAAACTGCTACGGACGCAAGGAGGTCGAGGCATACCGCGAGCAGGTGAAGAAGGACTTCGTTCCCTTTGCGGAGGAGCTGCACGAGCGCAGAAGAAAGAGACTCGGACTGGACAAGCTCAGCTATATTGACAATGCGGTATACTTTAAGGATGGCAACCCTGCGCCCTTCGGGACTCCCGAGGAGATTCTGGCTGCCGGTCAGAAGATGTACGGAGAGCTTTCTCCCGAGACGAAGGAATTCATGGACTTCATGATGGAGAATGAGCTTTTTGACGTAATCGGACGTAAGACGAAGAAGGCGGGCGGATATATGACCTACATTCCGGACTACCAGTCACCCTTTGTCTTCGCAAACTTCAACGGTACCAGCGGAGATGTGGACGTTATCACCCATGAGTGCGGACATGCGTTCCAGGGCTATCTGTCCGGAAAGGACCCGATCAGAGAGCATGCAGACATTGGTATGGAGACGGCAGAGATCCATTCCATGTCCATGGAATTTTTCACACAGGGCTGGATGGAGAAATTCTTCGGCGATCAGGCGGAGAAATATATCGAGATGCATCTGGAGGACTCTGCGGCATTCATTCCCTACGGCTGTATGGTTGACGAGTTCCAGCACATTGTGTACGAGAACCCTGACATGACACCCGCGGAGAGACATGCGGCATGGCTGAAGCTTGAGCATGAGTACAGACCTCACATGGATTACGGTGACGACAGGTTCTTCGGAAAGGGCGGCTTCTGGCAGAAGCAGACACATATCTATGATGTTCCGCTCTACTATATTGATTACTGTCTGGCACAGACCTGCGCATTGCAGTACAAGGTTAAGATGGACGAGGACTTCAAGGGAGCGTGGGAGAGCTATCTGAAGCTTTGCAAGCTCTCGGCAAGCGATTTTTACACGAATATGATCAAGGAAGTAGGTCTGGATTGCCCGTTTGAGCCCGGATGCATGAAAAATATCGTGGAAAAACTTGAAAAATATGTGAAATAGATTGCGCTTGACTTCCATCTTGCAGTATAATGACGGACAGGTGTGCTGCTTTGGCACGGTGAATTTTCAAGTCGAAGAAGGAAGGAGAATTATTTTCCCATGTCTAAGAAGGTAACGGAAAATACAGAAGAAAAGCAAGAGAAGGTTATGACACGGTATGACCGGAAGATGCAGGAGAGAGAGGCGGCTAAGAAGAAGGCCGAAAAGGAGGACAGGATCAGCAAGATCACAGGCATTGTCATTGTGGCAGCGCTGTTCTGCCTGGTGGCTTCCTTCCCTATCCGCAGCTACCTGACGATCAACGGAACCTATATCGAGGTTGCGGGAGAAAAGGTTTCAAGGGTAGAGTTTGATTATAACTACAACCTGATGAAGAATAACTACCTCTCCCAGTACAGCTATTATCTGAGCATGTTCGGAATCGATCTGAGCGGCGATCTTTCAACCCAGATGTATTCCGATACACTGAGCTGGCAGGATTATTTTGAACAGATGGCGGCAGAGAACATTGCTACCAACAAAGCACTCAGGGATCAGGCAAAGGCAGCAGGATTTACCTATGATGCAACTGAGGAGTATGCAAAATATGAGGAGACCCTGAAGACAGCTGCGGAGGAAGCGGGTATGACGGAGAAGGCTTATATCCAGCAGACCTACGGAACCTACGCTACAGCGTCCCGCCTCAAGGGCTATATCAAGGAGGCAATGGAAATCAGCGCGTTCTACGATCAGGTTTCCGAGGAGAAGGCTCCTACTGAGGAAGAGATTCAGAGTTACTACGAGGAGAATAAGAACAACTACGATTCCGTTGATTACCGTCTTGTTACGGTGAACGCGGAGCTGCCCACGGAGCCTACCGAGCTTGCTGATCCTGTCGAGGAGACAGACAGCACGGACGATACGACTTCCACCGACACAGAGGATAAGGCTTACGAGCCTTCCGAGGCAGAGATCGAATTTGCAATGCGTCAGGCACATGACAAGGCAGAGGAGGCGCTGGCGACGGTTGCGACCGAGGGCGACCTGCATGAGAATGCCAAGAGCAGCGAGGTACAGAGCCTGATGCGCGACTGGCTGTTTGACAGCGAGAGAAAAGCGGGAGACAGCACGGTCATTGAGAATACCTCCAGCAATCTCTACTATGTTCTGGAGTTCGAGGATCGTTACCTCGATCAGGCACCTACGATAGATGCCAGAATTATTATTCTGAATCAGGACTCCACGGCAGATGCGAATGCACTGCTCGAGGATTGGAAGAACGGCGCCGCTACAGAGGACAGCTTTGCGGAGCTTGCGGACAATCAGGGAGCTTCGGCGGAAGGCGGTCTGTATGAGGGACTGACCTCGACAAGTATGGATGCAAACCTGTCAGCATGGTTGTTTGACAGTGCGCGTGCAGCCGGAGACACGACCGCGATCGTGGGCGGAGAGGGCGAGAATTCCTATGTCGTTTACTATGTCGGAACGAATCAGCCCGAATGGAGCCAGAAGATCAAGAGTACACTCCTTTCGACGGCCATGAGCGAGTATCTGGACGAGATCAGCAAGGATTATCCGGTAGAAGACCTCAAGGGCAATCTGAACTATCTGAAGGTTCAGGCGGCTGAAAGCGCTGCGGCGGAAAGTGCATCAGAGGAGAGCAGCACATCAGCGGACGAAACGACAGACAGCAGCGATGCATCGACAGATAGCAGCACTCAGGAATAAATGGATAACAAACAGGCGGGCGGTGGGATTTTCTCACCGCCTTTTTGAGAGAGAAGATTGGACGTGCGCAGAAAAGGGATAAACATGACAACAAAGGCATTGGTATTAGATATAGACGGAACCCTGATAAATTCAAAAAAGGAAATTACACCGGCGACAAAGGCGGCGATACAGAAGCTGATGCAGCAGGGGCATAAGGTAATTCTCGCCTCCGGCAGACCTACACCGGGCATGCGCAGATATGAGGAGGAGCTGGAGCTGGAAAAATTCGGCGGCTACCTGCTCTCCTTTAACGGCGCAAGGATCATCGACTGTAAGACAGGGGAAATTATATATCAGAAAATTCTGCCCCAGACCCTGCTCCCGGGACTGTATCATTTCGCGGAGAAGAACGGCTGCGGGCTTATCACCTATCTCGGAAGTGAGGTGATCTCTGCATTTCCGGCGGATAATTATGTCGGACTGGAGGCGAAAATCAACGGACTCCCGATCAAGGAGGTTTCCGACTTCCTGAACTTCGTGGACTTTGACATCAATAAATGTCTGATGACGGCGGAGCCGGAGAAGGCAGAATTATTTGAGAAACAGCTTGTGGAGAAGTACGGGAGCTATGCGAGCATTTACCGCTCGGAGCCCTTTTTCATAGAGATCATGCCACAGAATGTGGATAAGGCGGCCTCACTGGATAAGATTCTTCCGGTCATCGGCGTAAAGCGGGAGGACACGATCTGCTGCGGTGACGGCTTTAACGACATTTCCATGATCCGCTATGCGGGGGTCGGTGTTGCGATGGGAAATGCACAGCAGCCGGTGAAGGACGCGGCGGATTACATCACCGCCACCAACGACGAGGATGGACTGATTCAGGTCATCGGGAAATTCTTTGTGTAAGAGGAGACAGCTTTGAGCAGTAATATCAGGATCAATGTGCCGGAAAAGGCAAAAAAGGTAGTAAATACCATTCAGGCGGCAGGCTTTGAGGCATATGTTGTCGGCGGCTGTGTCAGGGATTCTATTCTGGGCAGACAACCTCAGGACTGGGATATCACGACCTCGGCGAAGCCGGAGCAGGTAAAGGCGCTCTTTCCACGCACGATTGACACGGGTCTGCAGCATGGAACCGTGACGGTCATGCAGGACAGGGAAGGCTTTGAGGTGACGACCTACCGCATTGACGGCGAATATGAGGACAGCAGACATCCGAAGGAGGTCATCTTTACACCGAATCTGGAGGAGGATCTGAAACGCCGCGACTTTACCATCAATGCCATGGCATATAATGAGGAAAAGGGTCTGGTAGACATTTTCGGCGGCATGGAGGACATCCGCTTTGGCAGGATCAGATGCGTCGGAAGGGCAGAGGAGCGGTTTGGCGAGGATGCGCTTCGGATGCTTCGCGCGATCCGCTTTTCGGCACAGCTCGGCTATGAGATTGACGAGGAGACAAAGCAGGGCATCCGCAGACTTGCCCCCACGCTGAAAAATATCAGCGCGGAGAGAATACAGACGGAACTGGTAAAGATGCTTGTGTCACCGCATCCCGATTATCTCCGCACTGCTTATGACATGGGTGTCACAAAGGTATTTTTCCCTGAATTTGACAGGGCGATGGAGACGGAACAGCATCATCCGCACCATATGTACAGCGTCGGGGAGCATATTTTGCACTCACTGGCATATGTTCCCGCTGATAAGGTGCTGCGGCTGACGATGCTCCTGCATGACATCGGAAAGCCGGACACGCTGACAATTGACGAGCAGGGGATCACCCACTTTTACAACCATGAGAGTCTCAGCGCCGAGATGGCGAAGGGGATTCTCCGCAGGCTGAAATTTGACAATGACACGATTAACATGGTATATAAGCTGGTGATGTACCATGACTACGGAAACAGTGTTGAGCCGACGTTGCAGATTGTGCGCCGTGCGATGAACAAGATAGGGGAGGATGCCTTCCCGGCGCTGTTTCAGGTAAAGTACGCCGACATGATGGCGCAGAGCGACTACCTGAGGGACGAAAAGCTGAAACGGTTGGAAAACTGGAAGCGGCTGTATACTGAGATCTGTGAAAAGGAGCAGTGCGTTTCCTTAAAAACGCTGGCAGTCACCGGTTCAGACCTGATTGCCGCGGGTATGAAGCCCGGAAAAGAGCTGGGTGAGGTGTTACAGAAATTACTTCAGCTGGTATTGGACGATCCCTCCTGCAACACGAAGGATAAACTGCTCGCGGAGGCACAGAGACTGCAATAAATCATTTGGATTCACAAGGTTTTGAATAGTTTGAGAACCCTTCTCATAAGATATGATGAGCGGAGCGGAGAAGACGCTTCGGCCGACATATCGAATGGCAGGAGGGGCAGGCTGTGAATGACAGAGCAGTGGAATTACTGGGGCAGTATGATATAGAGGTGCTTCGCACAAGGAAGGGCAGAAGCGCTATTGTTTGTGATACTGATAAGGGAAGTCTTATCTTTAAGGAATATGTTGGCAACGAGGAGAAGGTGCGTCTGCAGAACAGTCTGCTTGAAACTATTGCTGCGAACGGACGCATACAGACGGAGCATATTCTTCCGACAAAGGAAGGCGAGCTGTTTGTAAAGGATACCGATCAGACGACATATATTCTGAAGACATGGCAGGACGGCAGGGAGTGCAATATCTCCGACAGAGGAGAGTGTATTCAGGCGGTGCGGCTTCTGGCGGAGCTGCATAAGTGCATGGAGCTTCCGGCGGAGCTTCTGGGTTCCTTTTCGGTGTTCAGGCCTGAGAAGGAATATGAGAAGCATAACAGGGAAATCCGCAAGGTCAGAAAATATCTGAAGCAAAAGGGGCAGAAGCAGACGTTCGAGCTGGATCTGCTCGGGGCATGTGATTATTTTCTGGAGCAGGCGGCCGCGGTGACAGAGGAGTGGCAGTCCTATAGGGAAGTCTTCGACAGAAGGGATGCCGGTGCTCCGCCGCAGGAGAAGGTGCTGATGTGCCATGGGGATTACCAGTACCATAACATTCTCATGGGAACGAACGGGTGGTTCATTGTGAATTTCGAGAGATGTCTCGCGGACGACCCGGTGAGAGATCTTTATCTGCTCCTGAGAAAGCTGTGCGAAAAGGCAAACTGGTCGGTTGCGCTCGGCTCGGAACTGCTGCGCGCCTATGAGAGGGAGCGCCCCATCTCGACGGAGAGCCGGATTGATCTGTATTACAGACTTGCCTACCCGGAGAAGTTCTGGAAGATAAGTAACCGGTATATGAACACCAGAAAGAGCTACATATCCCCGGTTTTGATGGAAAAACTCCAAAAAGTTATCGAAGATGACCAAGAAAAGCTCAAAATTTTGAGTGAAATTAACGATACCTATGGACTTCACAAGCTGACAAATTAAGAGTATAATGTTGGGGCGTGGATAATGGTTTGGTTAGACGCGTGATACTGAATTGTGATGTATTTTGCAGATGGTTTGTGTGTGTTTTCCATTTGTAAGATGCTCTATG
>USGM01000043.1 GCA_900554205.1 uncultured Lachnospiraceae bacterium | reverse complement strand
ACGTCCTTGCGCATATCTACGCCTACGTCCTGTTCATCATCTACATGACGCCGGTAGTTATGATCGTCATCTTCTCCTTCCAGACCTACGGTGCGATCCGTATGAAGAAGCTTGACATCACACAATGGACACTGATAAACTATTTCGGAACACAGGATTACGAGTACCTGACCTCCCGCGGAACCTACAAGGTGAGAGAAGGCTCCATTTCCGGTCTGTTCGCAAATGAGGCGACTCTGGGCGGCATTAAGCTGAGCTTCCTGATGTCTGTGGTTGCAGCAGCGCTTGCCTGCATTATCGTGGTCGTGGCATGTAACTATATTTTCAAAAACAAGAAGAAAAAGAGAAGTGTGGTGCTGGAGTATTGCCTGCTGTTCCCCTGGCTGCTGCCGACCATCCTGATCTGCTATTCCTACAGAACCTACTTTAACAGTGAGTCCATCTGGTATGTCGGAAATACCAACCTGTATTTTGCCGAGAAGGTAAGAATATTGATTATTCTGGCATACACGGTTGTAAAGCTGCCGTTCTCACTGCGTATGATCAAGGCATCCTTCTATGCGATTGATGAGGAACTGGAGGATGCGGCGAAGAATCTGGGAGCGAGCGGACTGTATACCTTCCTGAAGGTGAAACTCCCGATCATCCTTCCGAGTGTTCTCGCTGTATTTGCACTGAACTTTAACGGTCTGTTTACCGAGTACGATATGTCGGCAACCTTTGCAAGCTCCTACGGAACTTCTTACGCAATGGTTATCCAGAGCATGTGCGCAGAGGAAGGTATGTATGGATATAACGTCAACGCATCCGGCAGACGATGTGCGTCCACGGTATTCATTATGCTGGTATCCGGTGTGATCCTCTATCTCGTCTACGGTGTCGGAGGACGTGATCTCGGAGAACGGCTGGAAGCAAAGGAAAAGAGGAGAAAGCTGTTCCGTAAGCTTACGGGGCGCGATAAGAAGAAAGCATGATAAAGAATGTGGTTTTTGACATGGGGCAGGTTCTGATCCACTTCTGCCCGGAGCTATATATCGAGAGACTTGGCGTGAACGAAGAGGACAGTAAGCTCCTGCTCCGCGAAGTATTCCGCAGGGTGGAATGGGTGCAGCTTGACCACGGAACCATTTCGGAGGAGGACGCTGTGAAATCCATCAACAAGCGTGTGCCGGAGCGTCTGCACAAGCAGGTGGAGGAACTGGTATTCCGCTGGTGGGCGAGACCCATGGTGCCGATCACGGGCATGGAAGAGCTTGTGGCGGAACTGAAACAGGCGGGGTATAAGCTCTACCTTCTGTCAAACGCCAGTGTCCAGCAGATCAAGTACCACGACAGGGTTCCCGGAACACAGTATCTGGATGGACGCATTGTCTCTGCGGAGCATAAGCTTCTGAAGCCGGAGAGGGCGATCTATCAGCTTTTGCTCGATACCTACGGGCTGAAAGCCGAGGAATGCGCGTTTATTGATGATTCCCCGGCAAATGTGGAGGCGGCATGCTGTATGGGCATCCATGGAATTGTTTTTGATGAGGATGTGCCGCGTCTGCGCAAGGAACTCAAGGAACTGGGTGTTGAAGTGCAGACAGAGATGTAGGCAAACACATGTTCCGAACACATATTTATTTTGAGAGAGTTTTATAGGACTTTAAAAATGTTACCTTCTATTCAGAACAAGACAATGATTCTGGATAGGAGGTAATTTTTATGAAGGGATATGTTACGGCGAGCGGATATATGGGTTATGTGGACGGTGGATATATGTTGTTTGCAAGCGAGGAGGATTACCGGGAGTATATGGAGGACTGACGCTTCCTGTTAAAAATTTAATTATCGTGCGTACTCTTTTGTTTCAGCTGTCTGTATGTTATACTCATAAATGTTCGAGAAAGCGTTCGTAAAAAGGAGTATGATGTACATGAAAAAAGAATTTGACCTATTGTCTATGGGAGAGATCATGCTGAGACTTTCACCGCCGGATAATGAGCGGATCACGCGGGGTTCTACCTTCAGCAAGCAGGCGGGCGGCGCGGAGCTGAATTCGGCTACCGGTGCGGCGATGCTGGGACTTCGGTGTGGTATCATTTCAAAGCTGCCGGCAAATGATCTCGGAATGTATATCAAGAATAATGTCAGACTCAGCGGGGTCAGCGACGATTATCTGGTCTATGATGCCGACAGTGATGCGAGGCTGGGTGTATATTACTATGAAAACGGTGCCTATCCACGCAAACCGCGCATTGTTTATGACCGTAAGAATGCTTCCATGAATAAGATTTCGGTTGAGGACTACGATGAGCGGCTCTACAGTGCGGCAAGATGTTTTCATACGAGCGGGATCACGCTAGCGCTGAGCCCGCAGGTGCGCGAGACGGCTGTCGAGATGATAAAGCGTTTTAAGGCGCAGGGGACAATGATTTCTTTTGATGTGAATTTCAGGGGAAATCTCTGGACAGGTGCTGAAGCAAAGGCATGTATTGAATCCATCCTGCCTTATGTGGATATTTTCTTCTGCTCCGAGGATACGGCACGGCTGACCTTTCTGAAAGAGGGGGACGCAAAGTCGATCATGAAGAGCTTTACGGAGGAGTACCCGATTTCCATTGTGGCATCTACACAGCGTATTGTTCACAGCCCGAAGCGTCACACCTTCGGTTCCATAATATACAGCGCTTCCGAAGACCGGTTTTACGAGGAAGCTCCCTATGCCGACATCGAGGTCGTCGACAGGATCGGAAGCGGCGATGCCTATATTTCGGGTGTGCTATACGGTCTGCTGGCGAAGGAAGGGGATTATCAGAGGGCGTTGGAATATGGTAATGCGGTCAGCGCGCTGAAAAATACGATTCCGGGCGATCTGCTCTGCACGGATCTGAAGGAGATCGAGGGCATTATCAGGGAGCATAAGGCGACCGGAAGAATTGCAGAGATGGACAGATAGGAAGCACAGATAAAGGAACAGGAGAAAGAGATATGCCGCCGAACCCCAGGTTTACGGAAAAGGAAATTGTGGATGTGGCGCTTGGGCTGGTCAGTGAAAAGGGGATTACTGCGCTGACGGCGAGAGAGCTTGGACAGTATCTGGGAAGCTCGACAAGACCGATATTCACAGTGTTTGAAAATATGGAGGAAGTGCAGAACCGTGTGAAAGCGGCTGCGTGGAAAAAGTTTGAGAGCTATACTGCGAAGGCGATGAACTATACACCGGCATTTAAGCAGGTCGGGATGCAGATGGTGCTTTTTGCCGTTGAGGAGCCGAAGCTGTATCAGCTTCTCTTTATGCAGGAGAACAGTGAGGTCAGAGGCTTCCGGGATCTGCTGCCGCGGTTAGGCAACACAGCGGAGGCATGTCTCGATATGATCAGGAGCGATTATGGTCTGACCAAGGCGGAGGCAAATCTGCTGTTTGAAAATGTATGGGTGTATACTTACGGAATCGGTGCGCTCTGCGCGACAAGGGCCTGCAGCTTCTCGGAGGAGGAGCTGGTCAGGATGCTCGGCACTGATTTCATGGCAATGATTACCTTCATAAAATCAGGGAAAATGAATGAACCGACACCCTGCCCGGAGAGGATGATATTATGATCAGAGTGACGATCTGGAATGAGTTTAAGCATGAGCGAGAGTATGAAGCGGTAAGGGAAAACTATCCCGAGGGAATCCATGGCTGTATCGCAGCATTTCTGGGAGAGGAGCAGGACATACAGGTTCGGACAGCCACCTTTGACATGCCGGAGCATGGCCTGACAGAGGAGGTGCTGTCGGACACCGATGTGCTGGTTTTCTGGAGCCATGCCCTACAGGATGAATTTTCCGATGAGGTTGCCGGGCGCGTGCAGCGGCATGTGCAGGCGGGAATGGGACTGGTTGCACTGCATTCAGCGCATTTCTCTAAGGTGATGAAGCGGCTCCTCGGCACGAGCATGACATTGAAATGGAAGCACGGAGAGGAGGAGAAGCTCTGGTGCATTATGCCCACGCATCCGATTGCAGCGGGAGTCCCGGAGATGATCGAGATTCCGAGGGAGGAAATGTACGGAGAGTATTTCGACATTCCGAAGCCGGATGATATAATCTTTGCTGGATGGTTCTCCGGCGGTCAGGTCTTCCGGAGCGGCTGCACCTTTACCAGAGGCCTCGGGAAGATCTTTTATTTCCAGCCGGGACATGAGGAATACCCGGTCTACCATATGCCGGAAATACAGAGGATTATTATAAATGCCGTGAGGTTCTGCGCACCGGCGATGAGCGGGCGGCGTTTTCTTACATGCACGGAGGTTAAGGACTGAGAAAATGAAAATATCAGTGTTTTATGACCACATCCTTCAGGCGGCAGAGCAGACGGGGAAGCCGCTGCCGGAGCTTCTGCACGAAGCGCGCGAGACAGGGATAGAGGCGGTGGAGATCAATATGACCTATCTGTCTGAGCATGAGGAGACCTATGGGCTGCTGAAGGATGCGGATCTGAAGGTGAGCTGTGTCTATGAATTTTATGAGATGGAAAGCCGGAGAGAGACGGACAGGGCAAGGAAGCACATTGAGACGGCACGGAAGGCGGGAGCGGGACTGATTCTCGTCGTGCCCGGTTTCTTTTCGGAGGAGACAGAGAGCTTTCGGGGGTGCGTCGGGGATCAGGAGAAAACCGACAAATTCCTGAACGAAAATGAAAAAGCCCTCCGCATGGCAGAGGACCTGGCTGAGATCACTGCAATGGGTGCCGAAGCGGGCATCCGGGTCGTGATCGAGGATTTCGATGATGTGAGATCGCCCATATCCTGCGTCAGCGGGATGAAATGGTTCCTCGGGCGGATACCGGAGTTAAAAGTTACCTTTGACACAGGGAACTTTATTACCCATAAGGAAGACATTTTCACGGCGTGGCAGGCGCTCAGGGACAGAGTAATCCATGTTCACTGCAAGGATCGCGGAACACAGTCCGTCGCGGTCGGAGACGGTTATCTCCCGATTGCAGAGATCCTGACGGATATTCTGCAATCCGGCTATCAGGGCTATTTTGCAATCGAGCACTTTGATGCCCCGGAGCAGGAGAACTGCATCCGCAGATCGGCAGCTAAAATACAGGAAATTGCATCCATCAGCCAAAGTAGTTGATGGATGTTTTTTTGCCTGCGGAACGGCTGGAACCGGCGGCAGGAATTTCATAGCCCTCGATTTCGATACAATCCGAACTTTCCTCACACAGGGCAATCAGCTTGGCGATCATTTTGAGCTTATCCTTCATGCCGAAGCTGCCGCCGACGCAGTAAGGAGTTCCGTTCAGATAGTACTGGTTCATTGAGCCGAAGTAAACGGGCTTATTCTCCTTTGCGACACCGGTGTAGTCCGCTATGTCGATGCACAGGAGGGAATCGGCGGCCTCCTGCAGCTTTCCGGGATGCTTTTCAATCAGCTTATTGCAGATGATGCCGAGCATATCGCTCTGGTTTGCCGAGAAGCTTTCCCCAAACACGCGGAAGTCAACGCCGGAGGACTTCCCGCGGCTGCTGTCTCCCTTTTCGGCAGCAGATCTGACAACCGGCAGCTCTACCTGTTCGGATTGGAAGATGTCGGAAGCCTCGCCACAGATGGAGAGAAGCAGAGCCATCTTCTTTAACTTTTCGCCGATAGCGTATGCGGTACCAACGCAGAGCTTTTCCCCGTTGGGAAAGGTAAAATACTGACAGATTCTGAAATACGGGGGCATGTCAGGAGTCTGGTTTTCCTTTGCAGTGTAATCAACATCCGATACGCAGTTCATTCCCTTGTAGGAACCGACCTCACTGATTACCTCGGGATGACGACTTAATACCTGGGCAAAAAACAGCAGCATCATGTCGGACTGGTTCGTGGTGTATTCCTTTCCGTAGAGCGTAAAGGTGATAGCGCCGGTACTGCTGTGCGGCTTTCTGGCAGGTTCCACCGGGGATGGGGTATGCGGCTCCTCGGGCTGTTCTGTCTCCGGGAGCGTGGAGGTCACAGGAGGTTCCGGCACAGTCTTCGGCGGTTCGGCAACGGTTTCAACTGTGGAGGGAGTCCCGGAAGCCGGTGCGGAATCAAGTCTCTGTATGATTTCCTGATAAGGGCGCTCAAAGGGGTTGAGCATCTGTCTGTTCTTCTCACTGGATTCGGTCTCAATGGCAGTGAGGTAGGCACTGTGAATGGTCTTTAGCAACGAGGAAAGCTTTTTGTCGAAGTCATTGTCCTGTAAGCGGCCGGAATACAATATTTCCTGAAAGGATTCCCAGATGTTTGCATAGGTGAGCGTGTTCTGGGAAATACTGGTCTCAAGGTTATTGCGCAGTGTGTCGATCTTTTCCTGATATTTCGGATTCTGGATCTTTATCAACTGATTGAGCTTGGCAAATTCATCCGATGACGCCTTGATCCTCTTATCCTCCAGCTCGCGCGCCTCCTCACTGAGGGCTCTTGCGATGTCATCCTTGGGCTGAAGATATACGGGAATGATTTCCTTGTCAAATTTGATAGCAGTCAGCAGCTCGATCAGGGTCGGCAGGCTGGTCACATATTCCTTGGATATAAAGAGCATAACAGCGGTTGTAAACTTCATGTTCTTCTCCATGGAGGTCAGCCAGGGTCTGTTCTCATCGTCGAAATTCTTGTCTGAGTAAACTCTTACGCCCTGCTCCCTGAGCTGGAAGACCTTATCCAGAAAGACTCTTTTCCAGTTGTCGCTCTTGTAGCTGATAAAAATATAGCCCTTTCCCTCGGGGTATGTGGTAATCTTCAAATTTTTCAGCGCTTCATCGCGCTCCAGTCCTTGTTCCTGTGTAAGTCCCATATCATTTGTCTCCTTTATTCTGCTCAGTCACCTTGAGAATGTAATAAGGTGTGAAATCGTATTCCAGAGTATCCGGTTTTTCCTGTTTCAAACGCTCCCAATCCAGTATGCAGGGATGCGTCTTGGCATTCAGATCCTTTCGCTCTGCCTTCTCATATTTAAAGCCCTGCGTAATCATGAAGAGTGTCCAACGCCGGTGTTCGATCTTCTCCAGCTCCTCCTTGTCTGCTTCCGGAGAGTATGCCTTCTGCTGGAGGACGAGCCATTTCTTGACATTCTGGTGCAGCGCCTGTGCGATACTGGATTCCCGATCAAACATTTTCATGCTGTGCCATGTCTCGTCGAGCTTCGTCCTGTCTCTTTCGATGCGGAGCTGTTCCTGTGTAAGCGTCTCCTCGATCCTGAGCATAAACTTATCATCAAGCACCTTGCCGCTCTGCTTATATTCACTGATTACGTCGTAAAGCATGTTGTAGCGGTGATTGAAGAGCTTGGCATCATCGACGATGTCCCGGTTTGTCAGGGAGGCAAACGAGAAAATGTCCTTATTCCGCGCAATCTCAAAGAGGTTATTCTGCCGGTAAATATCGATCATGTTCTGCTTATCCTTTGTGCGGATGCCGATCGGAACCTCTGCCATGTCAGCGCCCTTCTTATAGAGAAGCTGTTTCAGCTCTATAATGGTGTTTGCCATGGAAGGTGTGTCACCCATAGCGATCACAAGATAGGTAAAGGGCATCTGCGCGTGGCACTGCCGGAAGAGCTTGCTGAACCGGAGCGTTCTTGCATCGGCTTTCCAGAAACGCAGGGTTACCGTGCCATCCATGCCGAAAAGACGATTGTCGGCATTTCCGGACAGCGTCAGCTCGTAATATTTTGCCTGTTCACCGAGGTACAGATCTTCGGTGGCCAGCTTGAGGTGATCCAGCATGTCTACGGAAAAGTGCTTCATGAACGTGCCGATGATATTTGGCATATCCTTGTCAAAGACATCGATACAAATCTTGGAATCGGCTGACAGCACAGACATATTCAGAGCCTGCAGCAATGTGTGCTGGCCGAAGTCGCCGAAGCCGATGATGCCCATATGGACATCGCGGTGATCCTTATCGTTCGCAAGGTAGATGGGATGCTCCAGAAACATTTTGTTGACCGCCATCTGGTTTACATCCACGATATTGATTTCAAGCTGCTTGTTTTCCGGCTTGTCGTAGTACTGTCGGATGAGCTCGCCCATGGAGCAATCGTCACAGCAGATGTAGACCTGCTGATAGCTCTTTGAAGCCTGTCCGCTCTTGCCGGTGAGCTCCATCAACAGCTTCAGGTTCTCGATGTTTTCCATAACATTGTCGTCGCAGAGCAGAAAATATTCAAAATGCGACAGTCTCAGGGATTTTAAAACGGTCTCCATCGGCATGTCGCTGTACTTCTGGATGAATTTTATGCCGTGGCGCAGATAGTTTGACTTCTTTTCGTCAGAGATGCCGTTGTTTTCGACGACTGTGAGATTACAGTCCCCGGAGAGGGAATCAATGAAGTTCGACTGGTATGTACCCGCGCCCAGAACCAATATTTTATTGACCTTTTTCTTTGTAAGTAGGCCGCGAATGTAGTTGGCGGGCTTCAGGATTAGGATCGTCAACGCACCGATGGTACAGAAGGGCGCGACAATTACAGATGCACAGTACAGGTAGGTGATGATCCCTTTTATAATTCCGCCGCCGGACTCGTTAAAAAAGCGGATAGCCTCACTCTGCTTAATATCGGGATCAATCTTGTATGCTTTGATGGCATTCTGGATGTTGAGCGATATTTTTAAGAAGGTGTTTTCCGTGTCGTGATAGTACATGACGCCCTCGATGATACATAAGATAAAGACAGCCAGCGCCGTATACCAGAGATAGTCCTTATATTTGTTTCGCTTCATTTGTAAGTTCCTCCTTCATTGCTGCACCCATGCGATTGCCGACAGCACAGCACTTATATTATAGCATGACCGGCAGGGCAGAACAACTTATACCGGCATCATTCCCTCGATGACCCAGCCCTTGTTTTCCATGTGGTATTCGGTGTGACAATAGGGGCATATGCGCTGTCGCACGGCGTCAAAGCTGCCGCCGCAGCCGGTACAGCTTACGGACGTGATCGAGAAACCGGGAGCCTCCCGCTCAGCGATGTTGCGGCGAAGGGAGACATCGATACAATCGCCGGATTTATAGATTTGTCCGTTATGCTCACTGTAATTGATCCACCATGTCCGCAGTGTCACATGAAGAATATTGTTCTGGACGTAGAGCTTTTTAATGAGAAGAGCGTTGATGTAAGTCATTTCGACAATATTGTCAAAATAAGGGTGCAGCGGCCCACCGCAGAAGGATGCGAGGTTTGCTCTTTCATCGGAAAAAACTGCCATTCTGACAAGGGAGATGATCTGTCCTTCAAATTTCTCATAGGAGAAGTTACGGTCATATCTGGAGAACGCTCTTGTCAGTTTGCGTTTTGAAGACAGTGCTTTCAGCGGTATATGCTTTCTGCCGTCCGTCTGAAACAGTGACAGTAAAAGGATCAGATCGGTCACAATCAGTCCGCCGAAGCCACCGGCAATCAGTGCAACGAGATAGGAGTTCAACAATACATAGGGCAGGCTGTGCTCTCCTGAAAAAAACGTAATTAAAAAAGTGATGAGAAATAAAGCTGACATGATGGTAAGGAAGGTATTCCGCATCACGGTTTTATTTTTATGTATGGAATTGCTTCGGAGGAAAAACAGGTTCGTCACTCTGGGGAACAGGTCTGTGATGCGAAAACGGGTTCCACAGTAACGGCAGCCTTCGGTCAGAAGCGCGACAGGGCTGACAGCGCCACAGTTCGGGCAGGTCATGTCCATATGCGCGAGTTCGCTTTCGTTTGGCGAGTGGACGATCATCTCGTACATCACCTCTTCCACCGTGCGGTCGTAGATAACGCCCTGTGCGTTTTCAAAGGCAATCTGGCGGGAGATATTCTCGTAGTCCATGTTCACCGTGTACCAAGGAGATTTGCGGCGGACGGATGCCGTGCCGAAGCTGTCTCCCTTCACCGGTGTTACGCGGTGGCGCATTTTAAGTCCCTTGCGATCCAGTCTTGCGCGCTGCAAGTTGAGAAAATAGGCGGTATCGCCGTCACAGCTTTCGGGGATGGAGCCACCCTCATGCCATCTGTTCAGTTCCAGAGCGAACCGGTCAAACATTCCGCGTCCTTTATCCCATTCCGGCACATATTTACGGAAAGCACGTTCCTGCACACAATAGCTTCTCAGCTTTACAATGCCGATGACGCAGAGCAGTATGCCGACAGCAAGAAGCGCCAGCTTCAAAGGGGCGGCAAGGGATAATGTGGCGAAGGACGCAACCAAGGCGCCTGCCGCGATCAGACAGATTCCGACGCTCAGGTTTTTCGTATCCGGTGGTGCTACACTTTGTGTTCTTTCCATAATTCTCCTTTGGGGACGTTGTTTTTGTCACGACGATGTGTACTTTGTCATGAGGATGTGCACTTTGTCACGTTTATTTTACATAAGAGCATTATATACTGTTGGGGAGTAGAAGTAAAGGCGATTGACAATCAGTGCGATGGCGACTATAATGAATTTGAACTTTGGATTAGTCGGAGGGCGACGTATGGCTTATATAGAGAGGGCAATTACACCAATTTTGAAAAAAAGAGTGCAGAACAGCAAGTGCGTGCTTGTCACCGGGGCAAGACAGATCGGAAAATCTACCTTGATTAAGCATGATTTTCCCGATTACAACAGGGCAAATTTTGATGATAAATTGACGAGATTACAGGCGAGGGAGGAGCCCAAGCTGTTTTTCCTGAACAATCCTTGTCCGTTATTTATCGATGAAGTGCAAAAGGAAAACAATGTTTTAGAGGAGATTAAGCTGCTGGTTGACGAGTCGGATGAAAGAGGCAGATTTATTTTATCCGGTTCGCAAAAGCTGGAACTTATGAAAGGAATGAGTGAATCCCTTGCGGGGAGAGTTTCTATAACGGAACTGTCAGGACTTTCCATGAGGGAAATTCATAATGTGAAATTTAACCGACACTTTGTTCCTACAGGCGAATATCTGCAGGAAAGAGAAAAAGAGCTCAGACCCTATGATAAGTTGTGGGAAACAATACACAAGGGCTTTTATCCGGAATTATACAATGTGGAAAGGGAGTGGCAGGAATACTATTCCTCGTATGTATCGACTTATCTTGAGAGAGACATTAACGAGTTAATTTCTGCGGATAGTATAACGTTTACAAAATTTCTGACAGCGGTTGCTGCAAGAACCGGAGAAATGCTCAATTATGCGAATATTGCCGGAGACGTAGGAGTAAGTGAACTGACGATTAAGAATTGGATTTCCATTCTGGAAAGGACAGGAATTGTGTATCTGCTGCAGCCATACAGTGCAAGTGCGCTCAACAGGGCAATTAAGACTCCGAAGATATATTTCAGGGATACCGGTCTGGCTTGCTATCTTACGCGTTGGCTGACAGCTGAAGCATTGAAATGTTCGGCGGTTGCCGGTAACATGTTTGAAACATTTGTTGTATCGGAAATATTGAAATCTTATACCAACGAAGGAAAGGATTACAGGTTTCATATTTTTTATTACAGAGGGAAAGATAAAACTGCCTCGGCGGAGAACGAGATAGATCTTATCGTCGAGGAGGATGGCGTATTGTACCCGGTGGAAATTAAAATGTCAGGAAATCCCAAGGCAAATATGGGCGCGACGAATCCTGTCCTTGATAAAATAAAGGAAAAAACAAGAGGAATGGGAGTAATTCTCTGCCTGATTGATAAAAAAACGTATTTGCGAGAGAAGCTGGTTGCTCTGCCAATCGAGTATATATAATTCATCGTCCCCCTTTTCAGGTGGGGGACGATATAAATGTGATCTTTCTGGCTTTCCGGCCTTCGGACGGTCCATTGGTGAGATGTTTCTGGATCAGCTGCGAATAGGCTGATAAGAAATCCAGATATTCCTGGTCGGAGAGCATAAGGGTTGCAGACAGATGTCCCGCCGCAAAGGCAGTAGCGGCAATAATGTTAGCCACAATAAAAATCCAGTTCGGAAGCTCAGACTTTTCTGTTTTTTTTCACCTCGTAAATTATTTATGGTCTCAAATTTGAGATAAGTCAATGGCTTTTTGCGTATGTATAAAACAGAACGTTTTCCACATAATAACTCCAAAGTAAAAAAGAGGATGGAAGTTTGCTTCCATAAATATAGAAAACAGGAGGAGTCAGTTGGAAATATGAAAGCAACCGGAATTGTTCGCCGCATAGATGATCTTGGAAGAATCGTGATCCCGAAGGAGATCCGAAGAACGCTGCACATCAGGGAGTCTGACCCATTGGAGATTTATACGGACAGGGAAGGACAGGTCATCCTGAAAAAATATTCACCCATCGGAGAGATGACTACCTTTGCAAAGCAGTATGCGGAAAGTCTGGCACAGGTGTCAGGACATGCGGCGCTCATTGCAGACAGGGATCAGTTTATCGCGGCAGCAGGCGGCTATAAGCAGCTTGTCAATAAGGCGGTCGGAAGACAGCTGGATGAGAAGGTGAATAACCGCGAGATGGTCATGGCAGCCAGAGGGGACAGGAATTTTGTGAGCGTATGTGAAGAGGGCACGGAGGATTATCAGCACGAGGCGATTGCCCCGATTCTCTGTGAGGGTGACATTATCGGCTGTGTCGTCCTTCTTCAGAATGACAATAAGACGAAAATGGGAGAGGTGGAACAGAAACTGCTCCAGTCTGCCGCCTCATTTCTGGGAAGACAGATGGAGCAGTAATTGACAGAAATTGCCGATCGTCGGATAAGTAAAACGTCAATCGTCGGAAAAATATCTCGCCAACAGACGGAAAAACTTTGTAAAATTCAAAACTTTGATGTATAATATAGGAAGTATGAATGGAAACGGGGTGCTCCGGATGAAAGAATACAAAAAACGAATTGCGGATGACATTTTGAAGCGGAAGCTGGAGGGCAAGGGTGCGGTTTTAATTGAAGGACCCAAGTGGTGCGGTAAAACCACGACAGCCGAACAGCTTGCTGCCAGTGTTTTATATATGGATGACCCGGAGAAGAAGGAACAGAACATTACCATGTCTGAGCTGAGTCCCAAGCGTCTGTTAAAAGGCGCGACACCGAGACTGATTGATGAATGGCAACTTGCGCCTAAACTATGGGACGCAATTCGCTTTGAGGTGGATCATCGTGGTGAACTGGGACAGTTTGTCCTTACTGGTTCTGCTGTCCCCGCGAATACCAAGGGAATTACCCATTCCGGGACAGGACGGTTCACATGGCTGACGATGCGCCCCATGAGCCTGTATGAGTCAGGGGATTCCACTGGAGACATCAGTTTAAAAGACTTGTTCGATGGCAGTGGGAAGGTTGAGGGTGATTCCAATCTCAGTATTGAACGTTTAGCATTTCTTGTGTGCCGGGGCGGATGGCCGCAGGCTGTGAATATGCGTGATGAAATTGCATTAGATCAGGCGGTGGATTACTACGATGCTGTTGTCCATTCCGATATTAACCGGGCAGACAATGTGCAGAAGAATCCGGAAAGGGTTCGCAGACTCATGCGTTCCTATGCCAGAAATCAAGGAGGACAGGTGCCTAATACTGTGCTTGCACAGGATATTGCGGCAAACGATGAGACACCGATCAATGAGGAAACGGTAGCGTCTTATGTCAATGCACTTCGTAAAATATTTGTAGTAGAGGATATGCCTGCATGGAATCCGAATCTGCGGTCAAAAACGGCAATTCGTTCATCTGACACCCGATATTATATCGATCCGTCTATTGCTGCTGCAGCTTTGGGCATTGGACCGAGTGACCTGCTGAACGACTTGAAAACATTCGGGTTTCTCTTTGAAACACTCTGTATCAGAGATCTTCGTGTTTTCGCGGACGCATTAAACGGCGAAGTTTACCATTATCGGGACAAAGACGGACAGGAATGTGATGCAGTCATACATTTGAGGAATGGAAAATACGGTCTGATTGAAATTAAACTTGGCGGTGATAAGCTCATTGAGGAGGGTGCGAAGAGCCTAAAGTCCATGGAAGCTAAAATTGATACCGACAGGATGAACGCACCGTCTTTTCTTATGGTTTTGACTGGAAGCGGTGATTATGCATATCGACGACGTGATGGCGTGTATGTGATTCCCATCGGTTCGTTGAAAAATTGACTTATGTTGACAAAACCTACACGACGATACGGTTGCGGCCGGTATTTTTTCCGGTGTAGAGCTTTTCGTCCGCAATGCGCAGCAGTTCCTTAATATTGTCTGTACTACCGGCGGTCAGACCGAAGGTCATTGTGATCTTAACGGGCTGACCGTTATAATTGCATTCCAGCGAGCGGATGCTCCGTAGAATATCTTCCAGAATTTTTTGGGATTGTTCGAGGTTCCTGTTTTCAAAAACCAACAGAAATTCTTCGCCGCCCCATCTTGAGGCATTGCCGTTTCCGTCCATATGCTCGCAAAGTGTCTGGGCAACGTTCTTTAACACCATATCTCCGCATTCATGTCCGTGGGTATCGTTCACCTTTTTAAAGAAGTCAATATCTCCGATGGCGATGCAGAAGTCCTTGCCGGAGGCAGTGGCATCCGCGACGGTCTGTCGGAGACGCAGGTCTCCCGAACGGCGGTTACAGAGAGAGGTCAGGGCATCCTGCTCTACAAGGCTGCGGAGGGAACGCTGCATGTTGAGCGCGGAATGCGCGATCTCACCGAGTTCATCATTCCTCTTCAACACGGAGGAATCCATGCGGGCATTGAGATTTCCGGTCGATACCTCTCCGAGGAAGGTGTGGAGCTGCAACAGGGCAGAGACAGTGTGCTTTGTGTAAAAGGAGGTAATGATAAACATAAGGACGAGCAGAATAAAATCAGCGATCATAAGGGGGAAAACGGACGCCTGTACCGAGGCATCGACAGCAGCAGTCGGCTTTCCGACGAAGAGCATGCCCGTGACCGTGCCGTCAGTGTTGCGCAGCGGGGCATAATAAGAGAAATAGCCGGTATTATAGATCATGGCTTTATTGTAAAAATGAGCCTCACCCGTTTCCAGAACGGTTCGGATGACAACATCAGGAGCGCTCGTGCCGACCAGACGCATATCCTGCCGGTCTGTGAGCGTGGTGAGGATTCTTGTGCTCTGATAGAACAGGGTGATGTCCATTCCGGTATCCGCCTTGATCTGATCCAGAAGGGCATGGTTGCCGGTCAGATTTGTCTCACCCTTGTATAGCTGATAGGTTCCATCGCCGACCAGACTGTAGTCGCCGGGATAGAGGGCATCAAACATCGTCACCAGATTACTGGAAATATTTGACAGCTCCGTTTCGACCTCGTCATACATAGCTTTTGTAAAAATATGGTTCCCAAGCCACAGAATGACGATCGCAAAAAAGAGCAGGGGAATGATGTTGATCGCCTGCAGCGCGTATGCGATTTTGCCTTTCCGGCCGTTTGACATAGAATCCCTCATTCCTGAAAATCATGTTTTAAAACAGCTGTTAATAGTATACTAAGTCTGGCGCCGGAAAGCAAGAGCCTTTACTTTTTTCAGCGCTTTTACTATAATATTTCTATTGATTTCACAGATTATGGAGGCGGACAAGAAGTGGCGGGAGAGAAAGAAAAGGGTCTGAAGGAAGGGATTACAAGGAGACAGTCTTCGGAGCTTCAGGGCATTGCGATCCTTTTGATGTTTTTTCATCACTTTTTCATGGAGATGCCCAGCGACCCCACTCCATGGTTTCTGAACCCCGGGCTGGCGGTAAAGCTGGCATGGTTTGGCAAGATCTGCGTTGCGCTCTTTGCCTTTGTCAGCGGCTACGGCATGTATTATGTATTGCAGCGGGAGGAGAAAACGGGCTTCTTCCGCGGATTGCGCAAGGACTATCGGACGGTCCTGCGGCAGCTGTTTGCGGTTTACAGGAAATATTGGCTGATTTTTGCACTGTTCCCGGGAATAGAGCTGCTGACAGGGGCAAGACCCTTTGAACCGAAAGAATTTTTCCTGAATTTCTTTGCCGTATCGACTACCTATCAGGCGACATGGTGGTACATGGGGCAGTATGCGGTCATGCTGCTGTTGCTGCCGCTGATCGACATGCTTTTTGCCCGTTTCGCGGAAGCGGGAGAGAGGAAGCGCAAGTATCTGTTTTTCGGACTGCTGCTTCTGGCGGGAGCGATGTGGGCAGTGTGCGGACTGACCGCCTGCAGACCGCTGTGGGAGCTGCTGTTGCGTCTGGTGGAGGCTTTACGGTTATCCTTCCTTCTTCCGTTCTGTGTGGGCTATCTGCTCGCGCGCTGCAAAGCCTACCAATGGCTTGCCCGGAGAATTCGGGGAAAAGCTGCGGTCATCACGGCTGTGGTGGCGCTTGCGGCAGCCGTCACACTCCGCGTCTTTCTTGCGGATTCACCGGCCTATGCGAGGGCGGATTTTGTGGTCGTGCCAGTCTTTGTGTATGCGGTGCTGGTTCTACTGCAGTTTGTTCCGCCGTTGGAAACGGTTCTGGCGTGGCTCGGAAGGCAATCGACCTATATGTGGCTCATTCACGGCTTTTTGTATGAAGAGATCGGGACATGGCTGATCGGAGGGCTGCATTCTGGCTGGCTGGTCTACGGCGTGATGCTGATCCTGTCGGCGGTTCTGGCATGGTTATTAAACGGGCTGTTCCGGCAGCTGCGGACGCGCCAGCAGTCAAAGAAAGCTCTTGACAAGCAAAAAAGCGCGGGGATATAATGACGAAAAGAGAAAAATGCAGTGACGGAGAGAGTAGTTGTCTCAGGAACGCTTCAGCGAGCCGGTGAGGGTGCGAGACCGGTGCAAGTAGAGGGATAATGAAAATCACTTCCGAGCAGTCAGAACCAAAGGAAAGGCAGCGGCCGAGTACCGGTAGTCCTGAACGGCATTCCCCCGTTACGGGAAAGCATATCACTCCGCGGAGCAGCTGCGGAACGTATGACAGTAACAGGTGGTTTCACGAGCAGCACAGGCTTCGTCCTTTTACGGGACGGAGCCTTTTCTAATTTATAAGGAAAGGAAGAGAAAAATGTACAAGCAGGTAGACAACACACTCAATTTTGTGCAGAGAGAAAAGGCTGTGGAAAAGTTCTGGAAGGAGAATGACATCTTCAAGAAGAGCATTGACAGCCGGAAGGAGGGCCCGACCTATACCTTTTACGACGGCCCGCCGACTGCAAACGGAAAGCCTCATATCGGACATGTGGAGACCCGTGTTATCAAAGATATGATTCCGAGATACCGCACCATGAAGGGCTGTATGGTGCCGAGAAAGGCAGGCTGGGACACACACGGCCTTCCTGTTGAGATCGAGGTTGAGAAGCTGCTTGGACTGGACGGAAAGGATCAGATCGAGGCTTACGGTCTGGAGCCGTTCATCGATAAATGTAAGGAAAGTGTCTGGAAATATAAGGGAATGTGGGAGGATTTCTCCAGCACAGTCGGCTTCTGGGCTGACATGGATAACCCTTATGTCACCTATGATGATAATTTCATCGAGTCCGAGTGGTGGGCATTGAAGACCATCTGGGACAAGGGACTGCTCTACAAGGGCTTCAAGATCGTTCCCTACTGCCCGCGCTGCGGAACCCCGCTCTCCGCGCAGGAGGTCGCACAGGGCTATAAGACCGTAAAGGAGCGTTCCGCGATCGTGCGATTCAAGTGCGTCGGTGAGGATGCGTATTTTCTTGCATGGACGACGACACCGTGGACACTGCCCTCCAACGTTGCGCTCTGCGTGAACCCGGATGAAACCTATGTGAAGGTCAAGGCTGCCGACGGTTATACCTATTATATGGCGGAGGCGCTGCTCGACAAGGTGCTGGGCAAGCTCGCAACGGAGGATAAACCCGCCTATGAGATCCTCGAGAGCTATAAGGGAAAGGATCTGGAATACAAGGAGTATGAGCCTCTGTTCGCCTGTGCCGGAGAGGCAGCGGCAAAGCAGCATAAGAAGGCGCATTTCGTAACCTGCGACAGCTATGTTACAATGTCCGACGGTACCGGTATCGTTCATATTGCTCCGGCCTTTGGTGAGGACGACTCCCGTATTGGAAAAAATTATGACCTGCCTTTTGTTCAGTTCGTGGACGGTAAGGGAGAACTGACGAAGGAGACACCTTATGCCGGACTGTTTGTCAAGAAGGCAGACCCGGAGGTATTAAAGGATCTGGAAAAGAGCGGCAACCTGTTCGACGCACCGAAGTTTGAGCATGAGTATCCGCACTGCTGGAGATGTGACACCCCTCTGATCTACTATGCGAGAGAGTCCTGGTATATCAGGGAGACAGCGGTTAAGGACGACCTGATCCGCAACAACAATACCGTAAACTGGATTCCGGAATCCATCGGAACAGGACGCTTCGGAAACTGGCTGGAGAATATTCAGGACTGGGCGATCTCCCGTAACCGTTACTGGGGAACTCCCCTGAATATCTGGGAGTGCAGCTGCGGATATCAGGAGTGCATCGGCAGCCGTGCAGAGCTCGCCGAGAAGGCAGGAAACCCAGAGGCGGCGAAGGTGGAGCTGCACCGTCCTTATATCGACGAAGTGACCTATCCCTGCCCGAAGTGCGGCGGAACCATGAAGAGAGTGCCTGAGGTGCTTGACTGCTGGTTCGACTCCGGCGCGATGCCCTTCGCACAGCATCACTATCCGTTCGAGAACAAGGAGCTGTTCGAGCAGCAGTTCCCGGCACAGTTCATCTCGGAGGCCGTTGACCAGACGAGAGGCTGGTTCCACTCCCTCATGGCGGAATCGACACTGCTGTTTAACAAGGCGCCCTACGAAAATGTTATCGTCATGGGACATGTGCAGGACGAAAACGGCCAGAAGATGAGTAAGTCAAAGGGTAATGCGGTGGATCCGTTTGAGGCGCTCGAAACCTACGGCGCAGATGCAATCAGATGGTATTTCTACACCAGCTCCGCTCCCTGGCTGCCCAAGCGTTTCTCCGGCAAGATCGTGCAGGAGGGACAGAGAAAGTTCATGGGTACGCTCTGGAACACCTATGCATTCTTTGTGCTGTACGCGAATATTGATAATTTTGACGCAACAAAATATACACTGGAATATGATAAGCTGCCTGTCATGGACAAATGGCTCCTGTCCAGACTGAACACGACAGTCGGCATGGTGGACGAGAATCTTGACAAGTACCGCATCCCCGAGGCGGCAAAGGCGCTTGAGGACTTCGTGGATGAGATGAGCAACTGGTATGTGCGCCGCAGCCGTGAGCGTTTCTGGGCGAAGGGCATGGAGCAGGATAAGATCAACGCTTATATGACGCTTTACACCGCACTTGTGACAATCTGCAAGGCGGCAGCGCCGATGATCCCGTTCATGACGGAGGACATCTACCAGAACCTTGTGCGCAGCATTGACGCAAACGCACCGGAGAGCATCCACCTCTGCGACTTCCCTGCCGTGGATGCGAAGTGTATCGACAAGAAGCTCGAGGAGAATATGGAGGATGTGCTGGATGCGGTTGTCATGGGGCGTGCGTGCCGTAATGACGCTGCAATCAAGAACCGTCAGCCGATCAGCAGAATGTACATCAAGGCGGACTTCAAGCTCGACAGCTTCTACACCGATATCATCAAGGATGAGCTGAATGTGAAGGAGGTCGTATTTGCGGATGACGTGAGAGCGTTTACCTCATACACCTTCAAGCCGCAGCTCCGTACTGTCGGACCGAAATACGGAAAGCAGCTCGGCGGCATCCAGAAGCACCTTGCAGAGCTGGACGGCAACGCAGCCATGGATGAGCTGAATGCAGACGGAAAGCTCAGCTTCGATGTGAATGGTGTCACGGTGGAGCTGACGAAGGACGATCTTTTGATCGACACAGCACAGAAGGAAGGCTATGTCACTCAGGAGGACAACAGAATGACGGTTGTTCTGGATACCAACCTGACGGAGGAGCTGATCGAGGAAGGTTTTGTCTATGAGATCATCAGCAAAATCCAGACGATGCGTAAGGATGCCGGCTTTGAGGTCATGGATCACATCTGCGTGTCCCTGAACGGAAATGCGAAACTCTCCGCACTGGCAGAGAAGAACAAGGAAGCCATCTGCAGCAAAGTTTTGGCGGATGAATTGACGGAAGGACTTGACTTCTCCTGCGAAAAGGAGTGGAATGTAAATGGGGAAAAGGTTGTTATTGCTGTAGAACGGGTTACAAAATAGCATAACGTAAAGGAGACTGACATATGAAGAACGTAACACAGAAGGCAGTGGTAGAGAAGCCCGTAGCGGAGAAAACGTCAGGAAAGCAGAAGTTTGACAAAGAGCTTTTCAAGAGAAGTGTTGTTTATAATGTAAAGACTCTTTACCGCAAGGATCTGGAGGAGGCAACCGCACAGCAGGTATTTCAGGCGGTAGCCCTTGCAATCAAGGATCAGATCATGGATAACTGGATCGATACGCAGAAGGCGTATGAGAAGCAGGATCCGAAAATGGTTTATTATATGTCGATGGAATTCCTGATGGGTCGTGCCCTCGGAAACAACATCATCAACCTTCAGGCTTCCGATGTTGTGAAGGAAGCGCTGGAGGAGCTGGGACTCGACCTGAACGTTGTGGAGGATCAGGAGCCTGACGCAGCGCTCGGAAACGGCGGCCTCGGCAGACTGGCTGCATGTTTTCTGGATTCCCTTGCGACCCTTGGCTATCCCGCCTACGGCTGCGGCATCCGCTACCGTTACGGTATGTTCAAGCAGCAGATCAAGGACGGCTATCAGGTGGAGGTTCCCGACAACTGGCTTGAGAACGGAAATCCCTTTGAGCTTCGCAGACCGGAATATGCGAAGATTGTCAAGTTTGGCGGACATGTCTCCATGTACTGTGATGAATTTGGACGCAGCCGCTTTGAGCAGGAGGATTATCAGGCGGTCAGGGCAGTTCCCTTTGACTTCCCGATCGTCGGCTACGGAAATGGCATTGTAAATACCCTGCGTATCTGGGATGCTGAGCCTATAGAGGTTTTCCAGCTGGATTCCTTCGACAAGGGAGACTACCGCAAGGCGGTGGAGCAGGAGAACCTTGCGAGAAACATCGTGGAAGTGCTCTACCCCAATGACAACCACTATGCAGGTAAGGAGCTGCGCCTGAAGCAGCAGTATTTCTTCATCTCCGCATCCGTGCAGGAGGCGGTGGAGAAGTTCATGCGCAAACATGAAGATATTCACCAGTTCCCTGAGAAGGTAACCTTCCAGCTGAACGATACGCATCCCACGGTGGCAATCCCCGAGCTGATGCGTGTCCTGATGGACGATTACAATCTCGGCTGGGATGAGGCATGGGACATTACGACGAGAACCTGTGCGTACACGAACCATACAATTATGTCCGAGGCACTGGAAAAGTGGCCGATTGATCTGTTCCAGAGACTTCTGCCCAGAATTTACCAGATCGTCGAGGAGATCAACCGCCGTTTTGTACAGCAGATCGAGGCGAGATATTCCAACGTATTCGACGTTGACGTACAGGAGAAGATCCGCAAGATGGCGATCCTGTATGATGGACAGGTGAAGATGGCTCACATGGCGATCGTTGCCGGCTACTCTGTCAACGGCGTTGCCAGACTGCACACCGAGATCTTAAAGAAGCAGGAGCTGAAGGATTTCTACGAGATGTTCCCGGAGCGCTTCAACAACAAGACAAACGGTATTACCCAGAGAAGATTCCTGCTGCACGGCAATCCGCTGCTGGCTGAATGGGTGACCTCCAAGGCTGGGGACGGCTGGATCACGGATCTGCCCCAGATCGCAAAGCTGAAGGAGCTTGCAGGTAACGCAAAGGCGCAGAAGGAATTTATGGAGATCAAGTATCAGAACAAGCTGCGTCTGGCGAAGTACATTGAGGAGCACAACGGTGTCATTGTTGACCCGAAGTCCATCTTCGACGTACAGGTAAAGCGTCTGCATGAATATAAGAGACAGCTGTTGAATATCCTGCATGTTATGTACCTTTACAACCAGCTGAAGGCGAAGCCGGATATGGACTTCTACCCGAGAACCTTTATCTTCGGCGCGAAGGCTGCGGCAGGCTATCGGAATGCAAAGCTGACAATCAAGCTGATTAACTCCGTGGCGGATGTAATCAACAACGACACATCCATCGGCGGAAAGCTTAAGGTTGTATTTATTGAGAACTACAATGTGTCCAACGCGGAGATCATCTTTGCGGCAGCAGATGTCTCAGAGCAGATTTCTACCGCCAGCAAGGAGGCGTCTGGAACCGGTAACATGAAGTTTATGCTCAACGGTGCGCTGACGCTGGGAACCATGGACGGAGCCAACGTGGAGATCGTCGAGGAGGTCGGCGCGGAGAATGCGTTTATCTTCGGACTTTCCTCGGATGAGGTCATCCACTATGAGAACTACGGCGGTTATAACCCCATGGAGATCTACAACAACGATGCGGATATCCACAAGGTTCTGGATCAGCTGATCGACGGAAGCTACAGCGCGGACAAGGAGCTTTTCCGCCCGCTGTACAACTCTCTGCTGAATACACTCAGCACCTCAAAGGCAGACACCTACTTCATCCTCAAGGACTTCAAGTCCTATGCCGAGGCACAGAAGAAGGTCGAGGCGGCTTACCGTAACACGGAGGGCTGGGCAAAGAGTGCAATCCTGAACGTGGCATGCTCCGGCAAGTTCACTTCCGACAGAACCATCCAGCAGTATGTGGATGAGATCTGGCATCTTGACAAGGTGACTCTGTAAAGGTAATTATTTGGTATAACAGAAGCAACAAGTGGAGGAAAGATTGATGATAGAATTATTACAGGGCGGAGCGTTTCTGGTCGGCGGCGAGGAGATCATTCCCGACGGGCCGGAGGCGGCTGCCGCCATACGGAGCAAGGCAGGAGTAGCCATTACGAAAGAGGATGCGGCGAAGAAGACGATCGCATATGGCATTCTGGAGAGCCACAACACGTCCGGAAACATGGAAAAGCTCAAGGTTCGCTTTGACAAGCTCACCAGCCATGACATCACGTTCGTAGGTATCATCCAGACGGCGAGAGCATCCGGGCTGCAGAAGTTCCCGATGCCCTATGTCCTGACGAACTGCCACAACTCCCTGTGTGCGGTCGGCGGCACGATCAACGAAGATGACCACATGTTTGGACTGACCTGCGCAAAGAAGTATGGCGGTGTCTATGTACCCCCTCATCAGGCTGTCATCCATCAGTTTGCGAGAGAAATGCTTGCGACAGGCGGCGGCATGATTCTGGGTTCGGACTCCCATACAAGATACGGCGCGCTGGGAACGATGGCGGTTGGAGAGGGAGGCCCTGAGCTTGTAAAGCAGCTGCTGAACCAGACCTATGATATTAATATGCCGGGAGTTGTCGGCGTTTATCTGACAGGCTCACCGGTCAAGGGCGTTGGGCCTCAGGACGTTGCGCTGGCGATCATCGGCGCAGTCTTTAAGAACGGCTATGTAAAGAATAAGGTGATGGAGTTCGTCGGCCCCGGTGTTGCATCCCTGAGTGCGGATTTCCGTATCGGCATCGATGTCATGACAACGGAGACAACCTGCCTGTCCTCCATCTGGAAGACGGACGAGGAGATTAAGGAATTTTATGAGATTCATGGACGTGCTGAGGACTACAGGGAATTAAACCCCGGAAGGATTGCTTACTATGATGGGATGATTAAGGTTGATCTGTCCAAGATCCGCCCGATGATTGCTATGCCCTTCCATCCCAGCAATACCTACACGATCGAAGAACTGAATGCGAACCTCATGGATATTCTGGACGAGACAGAGAAGCGCGCGCAGGTAAGCCTTGACGGCGCGGTGGAATATCATCTGAAGGACAAGGTAAAGAACGGCAAATTCATGGTGGATCAGGGAATCATCGCCGGCTGTGCGGGCGGTGGCTTCGAGAATATCTGTGCGGCGGCTGATATACTCAAGGGAAGCTATATCGGCTCTGACGGTTTCACTCTGAGCGTGTACCCCGCGTCTATGCCGGTTTATATGGAGCTTATCAGAAACGGCTGTGCAGCCACGATTCTGGAGACAGGTGCAGTTATGAAGACGGCATTCTGCGGCCCCTGCTTCGGAGCAGGAGACACACCGGCAAACAATGCCTTCAGCATCCGCCATTCTACAAGAAACTTCCCGAACAGAGAGGGAAGCAAGCTCCAGAACGGTCAGATCTCGTCGGTTGCGCTGATGGATGCGAGGTCTATCGCAGCCACCGCGGCGAACAAGGGCGTGCTGACTCCTGCGACGGACTTCGACGGAGAGCTTGGAAAATACAAGTATCATTTTGACAGCAATATTTACGCAAACCGCGTGTTTGATTCCCACGGCGTTGCCGATCCCGATGTGGAGATCCAGTTCGGCCCCAACATCAAGGACTGGCCTGCGATGGGTGCGCTTCCGGAGAATCTCGTACTGCAGGTTGTCAGCGAGATCCATGATCCCGTGACGACAACGGACGAGCTGATTCCCTCCGGTGAGACATCCTCCTACCGATCCAACC
>USGM01000042.1 GCA_900554205.1 uncultured Lachnospiraceae bacterium | reverse complement strand
GTCATTGGGTATCTAAGCAGGGATTCCTCTGGATTCATAGACATCGGCTTACGCCGGCATAGAAATTTGAAAATAGAAAATCTGCTTATAAGTATAGAATAGCAGAGGATTATTTATTTGTCAACACAGAAAGCTACAAATTTCAGCAGAAAAGCGTCAGCGTGCCACCTGTGACGGTGCAGCCGTCACCTCATCCGGCAGCGCGTCAATGAGCTCCTGCGTCCTCTGCAAACGCCACAGTGGGCGTCATGGAGAAGCTGAGAGCGAGTGCCATCAATAAACTTAATATCCGTTTCTTCATAAGATCCTCCTTTGGTAATGTGATCTCCATTCACACTATGTATCTCATAAATCTTTTTCGTCGCATTATATACGCAGCGTACCTTTGGGGATAAGTCATGCTTTCCGGATAAAAAGTATAAAATTTGTATCAGAGGAACAAAAAAACCGCCCATTCTCAACTCAGTGAAAATGGACGGCTCTCATCATTCTATTAAGAATATTATTCTTCTTCCGTTGCATTCTTAAGCATCAGGTTGGTAAGGATTCCAAGGATCAGCGCACAGGCGATAGATGTGATCGTCACCGCTCCGAAGTTCAGGGTCAGACCACCGATACCGGCGATCAGGATTACCGATACAACGAACAGATTCTTGTTCTTGTTCAGATCAATCTCCTGAATCATTTTCAGACCGGATACCGCGATGAATCCATACAGTGCGATGCAGACACCACCCATTACACAGGAGGGAATGGAGTTGACGAACGCGATGAACGGCGAAATGAAGGAAATGAGGATCGCTCCCACCGCTGCTGCCATAATCGTTGCAACGGAAGCGTTCTTCGTGATTGCAACACAGCCAATGGACTCTCCGTAGGTCGTGTTCGGGCAGCCGCCAAAGAATGCACCGACCATGGAGCCGACACCGTCTCCCAGAAGGGTTCTGTGAAGTCCCGGCTTTACCAGCAGATCTCTTTCAATAATGGAGGAAATGTTCTTATGGTCTGCAATATGCTCAGCAAATACAACAAAGGCAACCGGAACATATGCCGCCGCAATCGTGAGGATGTAGGAGGCGTTGATCTCAGAAACACCCTTTGCCGCAGTAAGGAAGGTAAACTCTGGCATCTTGATAAAGGTTTCCAGCGTCACGCCGTTTGCCACAAGATTTGTAAAGTGCTCAAAGTTCAGAAGCTTTAATCCGTCAATGCCTGCCGCTGTACCGATGATCGTGCAGATCAGACAGAACGCATAACCTGCAAGAATACCGATGATAAAGGGAATCAGCTTTGCCGTCTTCCTGCCGAAGCTGGAGCAGAGCATGGTAACTGCCAGTGTGATCAGTCCGCCGATAAGCGCCGCAAGAGGATAAGCGATTGATACGCCGTCCACCTTGACACCGCCTGTTGTCAGATCGCCGACTGCATTTCCCGCAAGGGAAAGTCCGATGATTGCAACGGTGGGGCCGATTACGACTGCGGGCATCAGCTTGTTGATCCATTCTACACCAACCACCTTAACGATGGCTGCAATAATCACATAGACCAGACCTGCGAAGATGGCACCGAGGATCAGTCCCGCATAGCCGAGCTGCATGGAGACGCCTCCGGCAAATGCCGCACACATGGAGCCGATGAAAGCAAAGGATGATCCGAGGAACACAGGGCTCTTCTTCGCCGTGAAAGCAACATAGACCAAGGTTCCGACACCTGCACCGAACAGCGCTGCCGCAGAGCTCATTCCGTTTCCGACGATAATGGGAACTACCAGAGTTGCCGCCATGATCGCCAGAAGCTGCTGGATGGCAAACACGGTCAAAGCGCCGAATTTCGGTTTGTCTTCCACTTGATAAATCATTTTCATTGTCATTTCCTCCGTTTTTTGTCATTTTTTCTCTAAAGATACTAACATAGGGAATGTGATTTGTAAACAAGAGGAAAACAAAAAATAAAAATCTTATAAACTGAGTGCTTCCCTGTAGACCCGGAGAACGTTTTCACTGAAAATCCGGTCGAGCTGCGACTCGGCAAAGCCGGATGCCTTCAGCGCCTCCCACAGCTTCTCCATGCTCTGCGCCCCGGGTAGCTCCGCGTGGGTGTCAATCCCGTCGAAATCGCTTCCCAATCCGAGAATTTCGATACCGCCGACATCCGCAATGTGCTTCGCATGGCGCACAATCGCCGCAAGTGTTCCGGGATTCTCCCTTCCCGCCGGTACCTCCTCCAAAAAATCCGCATAATAGTTCAGCCCCATCACTCCTCCCCGCTCCGCAAGCCTGCGGATCATGTCATCCGTCATGTTCCTGACATGAGGACAGACGGCTCTCGCATTGGAATGGCTGGCGACAAAGGGCTTTTTCGTCACCTCCAGTACATCATAAAATCCGGCATCCGAGAGATGCGAGACATCCGGTATCATCCCCAGCCGCTCCATCTCCTGCACAAATTCCCTGCCGCGCTCCGTAAGCCCGTCTTTCAGGTTCGGCGTATGCTTCCTTGCCTCGCCCTCGAGCTCCCTGCTCAGATTTGGAGAACCCAGCTCATTCGGAAAATTCCATGTCAGCGTCACCATGCGCACGCCCATCTCGTAAAGTGCCTCCAGCTTCGCAGGCTCTCCCTTGCACACAGCCCCTTCCTCCACCGTCAGCATTGCGGAGAGCTTCCCCGCCCTCTCATTCGCCGCAATATCCGCATAGCGGTAAACCGGAGCTATGATGTCAGCATTCTTCTCCATCTCCTCCCGGTAGCAGTCATACAGCGCACACACCTCCTCCCACGGATCCCTGCCCTCTCCCAAGTCATCAAAGAGCGCAAAATTCTGTAATAAATAGTTCCCCTGACGCATCCGCATAAGATCCAGATGCCCCGTATTTTCCCGCAGTGTCTCCGCCTTTCCCTCCCTGCGCAGCGCAAGCAGCCTGCTGACCGTATCGCAATGCATATCCACAACTCTCATTTTTCGTCCATCCTTTTTGTATCCATTATATTTAGCTAACTGCGAACCCCATCATTTCACATAACAGTTGTACAGGATGCACCTGACCACAAGCAGTGCACTCTGGAGCCGCCGGCACTTAGATGCCGTACTCTGGCATCTTATGTGCCGTTGCGAGCGGAAGGTAGCGCAAGCGTGCCTGCGGTGGTCTGTGCATTCTGTGCAACGTCACTTGCGGCAACATCACTTTCGCAATCATCTATCCATTATACTCTATTTCCGCTCCTCAAGATACAGACCTACGCGATTTGTCAGATTTTGTATGACAATGTCCTCCGTGACCGTACCATCTAAGTAACTCTGCACCTCCTCCAGGATCAGTCTGCTCAGCTCCCGCGGGAAGCCCGTCCTCGGCTCCGCCTTCTCCAACAGCCCATACAGCAGCTCCGCATCCTTCCCGTGGTCGACCGCCCCCTCGAGGGAAATCGGTTCAAACCCTGTCGCATATGGCATATCCCATTCGCCCACACCGGCGAGCTGCTCCGCCAGCACATCCTTTCTGACACTGAGCTTATAATTCAAGTCATCGGTCGCCTTCGACAGTATCTCCTCCGACAAAAGAATTTCCAGAAATGCATAGGCGAGCTCCTTCTCCTCCTTTGTCGCATTCTTACGCATCACCATCGGATCTCCGCCTCTGATGACAGGTCTTGCACCGTTTTTCGACGGAAAGCCGATATAATTCACGCGGTCTCCGTAAGCAAAACGGTACAGTGCAAGCTGCTCCGGCTGCGTAATCGTAATCACATTGCAGAATACCTGTCCATCCTCCAGTCCCTCCACCGCGTTCACAAAGTCCTTCCTTTCACAATAATCCCTTGCAAGGTGCAGGATTGTCCGGAACTCCTCACTGTCAAAGTTTGTTGCCGCTGTCTCCGCATCCAGAAAATAATTGTCTTCCATGCTCTGTATGAAAAATTCCACTATAAAATACCAGCCGTCCTGCGTTGCACAGCTGTTCATGACCGCCTTCAGGTTCTTTCTTTCTGACACCAGCTGCAAAAACCGGTCATAATCCCAATCTGTCAGCTCCTTGTCCGCCGTCACCACGGTCTCAAGATAAAAATCCATGACAACGCCGTAAAGCGTGCCGTTGATCCTCCCCTGATCCATCGCCTTATCCACAAGGTTATCCATGACCCCCAGCTGCTGCAGTACCTCCTCTACCGGCTCCCACAGCGCCTCCTTATCCGAGAAGCCCGTCACCAGCGCGTCGATCAGCACAGGACCCTTCCCCGCATTCAGCTCTGTCAGCAGCGCATCCGTAGTATTGTCATTATAACTCTTCATATTTATATGGCATGCCGGATACCGCCTGTTAAACTCCACAACCGCCAGCCGGTAGATGTCCGATTTATAGGAGGGAACGACAATCGTGATCTCCTTTAATTCAACCTCCTCCGTTGTCGGTTCAATGCACAGATAGCCCAGCCCCTTTTCACAGCGGTAGACCAGACTGATCCTGTTCTCCCCCGCCTGCATCATCATAACCGAGGACAACGTCACCCCGTGATTCATCCACAGATACAAAAGCTCCGGCTCACCCCCTGACAGACTTCTCCGGTAGATTCCCATCGCATTCGCATAGACCAGCGTATTTTCATCCATCAGTGTGTAATAATAATTGAACTTTGCAAGCTCCCTCTCACAGTCAAGAACGGTTGTCAGCCTGTTCGCCCCGACATCCATGCACTGCAGGAGAAGTCTCCCCTGGTTTGTCTGCTTCGTCGCCAGCGCAACCCGCCCGTCATACAGTGGAACCAGATTGGATACCGTGTCAGCTGTCACATATTCCGCCAGCAGCTCTCCCTCCGCGGAGATTACACAGTAGCGATATTCCTCTTCCGTTACATACCATCCCTCATCCGCCAGTTTTGCTTTCTCGATAATGGCATGCAGTCTCCCATCCGTATCCGCCACAAGCTGCGCAATATATTCAAACTCCTTCTCACCTCTGCCCACAAAATCCAGCTGAATCTCCTGAAGGAGATTCATTCCGCCATCCACCTCAAAGATGGAGTACACCTCCCCGCTTCTGCCATAGAGAAAATAGCTGTCCTTCCCAAGCGCTGTCCCCATACCGGCGTAGAATCGATCCTCTGTCAGATCAATCATATTCTCATCGCCCCCTGTCGTCACCATGGCGAATTCCTTCCGTTCCTCCTCCGGATTCATCGGAACATACTTCACATAACAGGCTGCGCTGTTCTCTCCCAGCGCCACATACGGGAATTCACCCGCCAGCTCTGCCTTCGGGCGCTCCGACGGCAGAATCGCATGCTGCACTGCCGAATACGCGTCCAGCGAGTTGTCCCTCTGCGCGAGCTCCTGCAGCGTGCGGATGTCCGTAACCGACACCGTCTCCGCACCCTCCTCCGATTCCTGTCTGTCCGTCCCCTGCTCCTGCAGCTGCTGCCCTCCGCTCCCCTGCATACCGCATCCGCCAAGCAGTAACACCAGCGCCACTCCGCCTATCACTTCCTTCACAAACCTTTTCATTCTTATCCCCTTTCCTATTCCAAATTCATAAACGTTTGCGCCCCACCAATTCCATCCAACAGCTGCACAGAATCCTGATCGCTCGCTCCTCACACCGCAAACATACCAGACCACACCCGGTAGACACAAGAGACGCGTAGGAAAAGGCAATTCTACTTTTGCTCCACTTGATTTTACTTTTGCTCTAATCTATAATAAACGTAAAAATCTACCAATTTTACCGGAGGAAGAGATGGATAAATTTGCATTCGGAAAATTACTTACAAAGCTGCGCCAGCGGGACAATATGACACAGTCAGACCTTGCGGATGCCCTCAACGTCTCCGTCTCTGCCGTCAGCAAATGGGAAACCGGAAAAAACTTCCCCGACATCCCGATCTTCGCTGAGCTCAAAAAGCTCTTCGGTCTCTCCTATGACGACCTCTACCACCCCGAGCAGACCATGACCGCATTGGAAGCCGGAACGCTTACCTCCGTCGAGGAGCGGACAGTCTCCTCCGATGCCGCTGCCACGGCTGCCCGGAAAAACCATCTCGCCGTGAGGCTCTTAAGCCTGCTGCTCGCTCTTGTCCTCGGACTGAATGCCTTCTTCCTCATACGGGAGGTTTTCTTTTCCCCTGCGGATGCCGCCGAGCCCTCCGCGTACTGGGTCTATGCCTCCGAATCCACCTATGACAGCAAAGCCTTTCAGGAGGTTCACGAAATTTATCTTGTGGCAGAACATCCTGAAAAAATCACCGACGCAATCTGGCAGGACGAGTTCTACCGATATGCCGAAGACTGGTGGAAAGAAAATTCAGACACTGAAATTCATTACCTTTGGATATATGCCTACGATAATGTAGATGATGCGAAAAAGAAAACAGAGCCCGTTCACAGCGGCTACACCTATTTCAAGGTGGGGCTGGAATAAGGCTCTGCAAATGTAGAAAATCAACAATCAGCTATTCTCGTCCAGATATAGCTGGACTCTGTTATCTATGATTTTTGCCGTGTCCTCGGCTGATCTGGCATCATTGTAGTAAACATCCGTCTCCTCATATAAAATATTGATAATATCCGCATATTGCTTGCCTAGCGGTCTGCTGTTCTCCAGCAGATTCCAGAATACTTCTATCTGTTCCTCCGTCAGGCGATCATATATTGATGCGTTTTTGTCTTCCGAATTCTTTTTCATCTCCTGCAGACGCCCCTCCAGCGCCTTTTTGTTCGCCGGAAAAGCACTGGTGTATTTCCGCATGGAGTCTTGCACCTCCCATGAGGTGAGGTAGTTTAAAAATTGTATTGCGCCTTCCTGACACTTCGAGGATGCATTCATCACAAAGCCCCTTCCGCCAATCATGGTTCCTCTTCCGTTTTCCACCGGAAATCCTATAAAGGTACACTGATCGCCAAACTCATTCACGTCCCCGGCATACAAATCTATACCATTGAATCCGTATATCCGCTTGCTGAGAATCCGCCTTTCCTTCATATCCGCCAGCTCATGATCCGAAGTCCAATCCCGCTGACTGTCTGCATATTGCTTTGAAAGCTTAAGCAGTTCTATGAATTCCTCTTCTCCGAGGTGAGAAATCCCTTGCTCCCAGTCCACAAATCTGTTCGATTCCTCGTCCATGGCAACGCAGGAATAAATAATATCCCATGCTCTCGCACCCATGAAAAAAATCTCCGCCTCTTTCTCCTCGGCAATCTGCCAAAGCTCAGGCAGCGTCCATGTCTGTCTATCACCCACCACTTCGTTTAATGCCATCATTGTATACAAATCAAACGCATATGGCACCATGTAATATTCTTCCCCGACCTTGCCGGACTCCAACACGCCATCGACAAATTCTTCCTGCCTTCCGTTCAAAAACTCCGTAAGCGGCATCAAATACCCGTTCTTCGCAAAGCTGTTCAGCCTGATCATCTCTTCCTCGATCAGATCCGGTCCACCGCCGGTAGTAACCTCCAATTGAATCCGATTGGCAAAATCATTGTATGTAGCACCTTCCTCGGAATCCCACGGAATCATAGTCACATAATATTCCTTGTTCGTCTTATTAAAATCCAGAATTACCCTGTCCGTGAAAGGGGTCGCGCTTCCGGCAATCACAATCTCCTGCCTTTTATCTGTCTCCACTTCCCCCTCTTTCGCAATCAACAGCTTTCTCTTGCCCCCATCTGCTGCCAACAGGTAAAAAGTATTGTCCGCCGCACACTGCAAATCGTTAATTTCATCTGCCCATATATTCTGCTCTAAAAATACAGCCATTGCCTCCAGAGTGTTCTTAAATCTGTATAGTCCTTCCCGATTGGCAAAATAGATTCCGTCATTATCGTCAATGGCAAACTTCCCATACCGCAACTTTCCGGAACTCATTTCCTTGCCCGCAATTATCTCCGACCAATCCTGCATCCGATAGCCTCTCGGCATGTTTACGCCTAAGGGATCGGCAATCCACATTCCGTTTTTACCGGATGCAGACTGTACCAGTTCTTCAATCCCTGTCTGTGACTGATACTGCGGCATAGCTTCAAACGCTTCATTGTAAACGTATAATGTAGTCCCGGAATAAAAATACGAATTTCCTTTGTCATCCTGCGCCCAATTCAGATTCGATGCCTCCCATATCATCGGAATCTCCCGATAGCTTACTACACAGCCATCCTTCCACTTTGCGTACAGGAATTTAGTCTCCGAGCCCAACAGCAACAGTATGTCTCCCTGTGCTGAAGCAATCTGGTTCACGACCGCATAAGGCTGTCCTTCTATCTCAATCCCATGTTCTATCTCATAGGTCTTCCACTTCTCATACGGAGCCGACAGGGTCTGAATATACCTTGTCCCCTTAACATAATTCTGATCCTGAATAACGCTGATGCGGATAATTGTGCCTTCCACTGTCGTATATTGCGTCTCCCTGATCCACTCCTCTTCCTCCGGGATATCTTCATTCGGGTCAGGCAGCTCAATCTCCGTAATGACATACCCGGACACTGTCTCCGTCTGTTGTGCCGGTTTGCCGCATCCGCCAAGCTGGGCACAGAGCAGAATACCCAAAATTGCCATCCCTAGTCTTTTCATACACTTCCCCCTTGTTATGAGCAAAATAGAATGCACCTATATAAGATGCATTCTACCTCTCAATACTGCTTCATATATCGTCTTAATTATCGTCTTAATCTCTAATGTCCAACTGTATGTACTTCTCGAGTCACATACTTGGTATCTACAGGGCGTGAACAGTTCCTGCATGGCAAAACATATTTATCCGTATAGATAACCGTCTCGCAAGTTCCCCATTCAAGCACTTCTCCTGCTGCTGTAATCACCTTGGGATAAGGGTGGAAAGTACCATGCGTTGAATTAACTGTCCCGACATACTGCCAATTTTGTGGTGTATTATCTTTCGCTACACATGTCACACAAGCCGCATCCGCCGTTAAGGAGTACGCAAACAGCATTGTAACGACACTCATCATTGCAATTATCTTCTTACATCCTTTTTTCATATTGTAACCTCTCTTATACTTTTTCATGATTCACGTTCAGATGCCAGCTATCCGTATGCTCATTCATGTAATAATTATTATATACTATTTTCAATAAATGTCAATAGTTTATTGTCCTTTTTTTATCAGCTAATAAAAAATCGCTAAAATTGCCTCCCTTCAAACTCGGCACAGCTAATGTCAATGATTTCCATCCTCGCTCAGCACTGCGTGCTCTTTGAGGAAGTTCTTCCATATCTCTATATATTTCGCTTTCAGATGCACACCGTCGAAGGTATAGTCCGGCAACATGCCGCCCGTCTCATCACAGATCAGCGGGTTGACGTCAAGATAAAAAATCTTCCGGTTGTCCGCGAGCTTTTCCAGTTCAAGGTTTCTTGCATCAATTCCCTCGTTGTTAATGTAATCGCCCTGATTCGAGCGTTCGGTCGTCACCTTCATGATGCCCTGAATATAGATAATCGCGTCCGGCTGCAGCTCCTGAAGATGCTGTAAGACCTCTTTGTACTTCTCCGTGAAGGTCTCCACCGTTCCTGTTCCCATCTCATTAATGCCGATCATGAGGTAAATCTTGGCAAAGGAATTCTGCTGCAGCGCCTCCTCCACCGTAATTTTTTTCTTCTGCCCCGGCAGCGAGACAATCTCCGCCGAAAACAGCTTATATACGGTCAGACCCGTGGATGCATAGAAGGCCGAAATATCTTCCAGCCCACCGTATTCATACATTCCCACAGTTCTGGAATCTCCGATGAACACGGCGTCGGAAAAATAGTCGTCCTCCACCGTGACATACACCGGCGCACCGTTATCCTCCGGTGGGACATCCCCCTGTCCTTCCTGCCCCGTCTCCGAGTTGTCCGACGTACCGTCTGGCTGCCCTTCACCGGCGCTGCTCCCGTCCTCTTTCCCTGTCATGGCTTCCCCGCCCTGCGTCTGCTCTCCTTCCTGCGTTCCACTCTCCGCATCTCCGTCTGCCGCAATATCCGCTCCATCCTCCGGTGTCTGATCCGCCTTCTGCTGCACATCGGCATCACCATAGCTGCTTCTCAGCTGCCCGAGCGGGCCCGCATAGACCTGCCATTTATCGATCAGTGTCAGATAGCAAAATCCGGTCACTATGAGCAAAATCAAATAGGACCACTTTTTCACCCATTTCACATAAACTCCCATCTGTCCGGACTGCCGGACACAAAAACACTCTAAAATCTGAAATACATAAACGGATTATTTCCCTCGACCTGCAATCTCCACACACATACCCAGAAGATCACAACAAGGATCACCGCCGCCACAAGACTGTCCTTCCATCTCCGGAACAGCTTTTTCAGCGCCGGTGTGCACGCAAATGCCCCGGCGGCAAGCAGATAGCCGTAATTTGACAAAGCCTTCAGCCAGTCACCCGCGCTGATACGGATTCCTTCGTTCAGCGAGAACATTCTGCCAAGATAGACCTGAAGCTGGGATACATCCGTCACCGCGAAGCAGACCCATGTGACCGGAATGACGATCCACAGATACAGATGCGGCACGCACCGCAGGATGCCCTTTCGGAACAGCCTGTCGGCCCCCATTGCCGTCAGCCGCTTTTCCACGACGATCAGCAACCAGAGCAGCATTCCCCAGATAAGGAAATTTGCTGTACTCCCGTGCCAGACCGCTGTCAGCGCCCAGACCAGAAGCAGGTTACACACCGTGCGGAACTCGCCGCGCCGGTTGCCGCCCAGCGGAATATAGACATATTTGCAGAACCAGTTTCCCAGCGTAATATGCCATCTTCGGTAAAATTCCCTCACGGTTCCCGACATATATGGCTCCTTAAAGTTCTCCGGAAGCCGGAAGCCCAACATTCTGCCAAGACCTATTGCCATCAGCGAATAGCCGTAAAAATCGAAATAGATCTTCAATGAATATGCGATTGCCGCGATCCATGCCAGCGGCGTGGAAATGCTCTCAAACCCTGTTACCTGTACCTCCTGCCAGAGAAAGCCAAGTCTGTCGGCAAGAAGAACCTTAAACGCCAGTCCGACAGTGAACACCTTAAGCCCTTCCTGTAGGCCGGCGGCATCTACCTTGCGCTTATAGAGAGAGTCCCGCATCTCCCCATAACTGACAAGCGGCCCCGAAATCAGCTGCGGAAACATGATAATGTAGGTTGCAAAGCGCAGGAAGGAGATCTCCCTTCCCACATCTCCCCTGTACACATCAATCAGATAAGCGAGTATCTGAAAGGTGTAGAAGCTGATGCCCAACGGTAGTCCCACTTCACCGATACCGCTCTTAAAAAGCGCCAGCACCCCTACGTTCAGCGCAATTGCCGTCACAAACAGGCATTTCCGCCTGCAGTCATATTTTCTTTTCTTTTGTTTTCTATCTGTTCCCTTCTGTCGCGCTCCCTGTCCGATATGCAGTCCGAAAAAATAATTCACCAGAACAGAAACCATGAGCAGCACAAGGAACTTTGGCTCCCCATAGGCGTAAAAAATCAGGCTTCCGAGAAGAAGCACTGCATTTTTCATCCGATCCGGCACCAGTCGGTATACTACTAAAAAAACAGGCAGAAAGAAGAGTAAAAATTCTATGCTGCTGAATATCAAAAAGTATCACATCTTTCATCTCATCTTTATCTATATCATATCCTGCGACAAGGCATGTGACAACCTAAAAAATCTTAAATTTTAGTTCCAAATTGTTACAAATAAGTAGTATTTATGTAATGAATGCGTTACACTGGATGTATCGGATACCAGACGAAATAGAAACCCAGACGCTTATAAGGAGACTGTATATGAAAGAGCAGCTTTATACCATCCCCCTGAATGATGCCATAGATGCCAATGACGAATGTCCTTTCTGCTTCATCGAGAGAAGCATTGAGCATGATCTTCTGGACTTTGTTCTCGGCAGCAGCGCTTCCTACATGGAGGCTGACATCCGTGAGATGACCGACAAGGCAGGCTTCTGCCGCCCCCATTTCCAAAAAATGTTTGACTACGGCAACACGCTCGGCAACGCATGGATTCTCAAGACGCATTATCAGAGAATGATCCGCGAGATGAATGCAGAGTTCAAGAGCTTCCGCCCTGGCAAAACCTCCCTGAAGGACAAATTCCGCAAGAGCACGGAGAGCGGAAATGCCATCGCCTCATGGGTTCGCCGCAAAGAGGACTCCTGCTACATCTGCAACCAGTTTCAGGAGACCTATGACCGCTATATGGACACCTTCTTCTATCTCTGGAAGCAGGATGACGATTTCCGGGAAAAGGTGCGGAAGAGCAAGGGCTTCTGCCTGACCCATTTCGGCGATCTGTGCAGCGCCTCCGACGCCAAGCTGGGCGACAGGGAGCGGGAGGGCTTCTATCAATGCATGTTCCCGCTCATGGAACAGAATATGGAGCGGCTCGCGGAGGATGTCGCATGGATGGTGGAAAAATTCGACTACCGCAACAAGGACGCAGACTGGAAGAACTCCAGGGATGCCATACAGCGCGGAATGCAGAAACTAAAAGGCGGCTATCCCGCCGATGGCTCCTATCACCCCGGCAAATAACCGCCCGCACTTTTATCTGCGCTCTGCCCTCACTGCGGGGCGCAGACAAGCTCTCTCATCATATCCAGATAAACACAGATCTCCTCATATAGCATTTCCGGCTGGAAGGAGGCATTCTGAAACCGCTCCGTCATCAGTCCCTTGATCGTAAAATCAAGCATCTTCCGCAGCTTCTCCCCATCTACCTTTCCGGGAAGACGACTGTAATCGATCTGCGCATTGATTGCCTGATAGACCTCCTCAAGCGCTCCCCGCTTCTCCTCTATCGCCAGAAGCGCTTCGCTGACATCCTCCGACATCGAACGATTCAAAAACTGCTGCATGTAGGGGTAGCCTCTCATTGCGTGCATGCGGGCACATTCGGTCTGCTTCATGACCGCGAACAGATCGCGCTCCGCCGGATCGACCGTCGACCGCAGCTCCAGCGTCATATATCTCACACTGTAATCATAGATAAACTTATACACTCCGATTTTACTCCCGAAATAATGGAAAAGGAGTCCCTTGCTGATCGCCGCCTCCCTGACAATGTCATCCGTGCTCGCATGGCGGTAGCCCTGGAGCGCAAATATTTTCAGCGCCGCGTTAATCATTCTGTCCTGCTTTTCTTTTTTCAAATCAAAGAACTTACCGTTCATAAATCCTGCTCCTGTTCCACTCAGATGTTTCTATAGTAGCATAATTTCTTTCCGATAGAAACCATAAAATTTTCCTAAAATTGTACATATTCCCTTTTCAATTCCGCAGAATAGTATTAAAATTATCATAACTTAAACGGAATCGAAAGGAGCAACCTATGGCAAAGAAATTTAAAAAAGTTCTTCTTTTCGCTGCGGCAATAGGTACTGTTGCAGCTGCAGCACACCACTATCTGCAAAAAAAGAATGCAGCCGACACCCCCGCTGAGGATGAGGATTACGACGACTTCAGCGAAGAACCCGATGAGAAAGAAGTGACAAAGTCACGCAGCTATGTGCCCCTGACACCGGAGCCGAAGGCCGAGAAGCCGGAGGAAAAGGCCGACAGCTTCACTCCTCTCAAGGATACCGTGGAACAGACTGTAGAAAAGGCAGACGATGCAATCGAAAACGTAGAGGAATTCTTCGATGAAGAGGATGCTTCCGATGAAGAGCCTCCTATGACGGACAATTAACTTCCTGAAAAAGCCCCTCACTCCGGTGAGAGGCTTTTTCTCTCTATTCCAAGCCAGACCTCTCTGAGTCTGGCAACGCCCTCCCTGATCTGCTCATGGCTCAGCGCGCCAAAGCCCAGCAGGACGGCTGCAGCTTCGCTCTGTCCGTAATTCTCCCCGCCGCCTTCCATTCCTTCCGACATACCGTAGACCCGCACGCCTGCGGCTGCCGCTGCCTTCACCAGCTCCGTTTTGCTGAGGTTCTTCCCCTTTGCCGTCAGTACAAGGTGCAGCCCCGCATTCTCTCCGGTGATCCTGAACCGGGTTCTGAACGGCCGCAGTTCCTCCAGAAGGAGCTCATGCTTGGCACGGTAGATCTTTCTCATCCGGTTCAGATGGCGCTCAAAATAGCCCTCCCTGATAAACTCATTCAGAATGCTCTGATCGATTCTTGACACGGTACAGGAATAAAATGCCAGCTCCCTCTGGTATTTTTCCAACAGCGGCTTCGGCAGCACCATGAAGCTGATACGGATTGCCGGTGCAATCGCCTTGGAAAAGCTGCCAAGATAGATGACGCTTCCATGTTCGTCATTCGCCTGCAAGGCAGGTATTGGTTTTCCGTGATACCGGAACTCACTGTCGTAGTCATCTTCGATGATATATCTGTCGGGCTCCCTGTCCGCCCACCTCAAAAGCTCAAGTCTTCTTCCGATCGGCATAATCGTGCCGGACGGAAACTGATGCGAAGGCATGGCATAGACGGCATTGACTCCTTCTCTCTCGAGAGGCTCCGTCTTCATGCCGCTGTCATCCCTCTCCACCGTAATCACCCGGTAGGAAAAGGACTGAAAGATCTGATAGGAGCGGAAATAGGTTGGATTCTCCATCGCAACACAGACGTCACGTCCCAGCAGCTTCTCCAGCAGCAGCAGAAGGTAGTCGTTTCCCGCCCCGACAATAATCTGCTCCGGGTCGCAGTTCACTCCCCTCGAAGAATGAAGGTATCTGCCGATCGTTTCCCTCAGACGGTAATCGCCCTGCGGTTCTCCTCTTGCAAAAAGCTCGCTGTTCGCGTCCGTCAGAATATTCTTCGTAATCTTCTTCCAGATGCCGAAGGGAAAGCCCGTCATATCGATCTCATGAGGGGAAAAGTCATAGAGATATTCCGCAGCCTCCGTCCTCGGCTTCAAAGCCACTTCCGCCGCGCCCCGGCGCTTTCCTACGCCGGTGTCCATCCGCGCAAACTCTTCCATCGTACAGACAAAATATCCCTTATAAGGTCTCGCCTCAATATAGCCCTCATCCTGAAGCTGCGCATAGGCATAATCCACCGTGCTTCTGGCGACCTGCAAATTTTCTGCCAGAGAACGAGTGGAGGGAAGCCTCTCACCCTCCTGAAGCTTCCCATCCGAAATTTCCTTCTTGATATAGTCATAGATCTGCTCATACAGGCAGATGCCGCTGCCGCTTTGCAGACGGATCGTCATTTCATACATAGTCGTTCTCCCGGCATCCCGCCATATGGGCTGTGTCTGTCAGTGTCCGTTCGCCTTGATTTCCGCAACGATCTGATCCTTCAGGTCTCTCGCCTTCTCCTTTGTGCGCGAGTTCGCCATCGTTGAGGTCAGAATGGAAGAAATCAGTCTGCTTGCAATGTCATACTTCTTGAACCTTGCCGCCAGAACAGCCAGCAGATAGTCGATCGTGATCTCGTCCATGCCGCACATCGGGAAGCTCTCTGTCTGCCTCGCCTCTGCAAAGCCCTTGTAAGCATTCTGCAGATACTCATCCTCCTGCTTTTTCAGTTCCCCGATCAGCTTCAGGTCTTCGCTTCCTTTCTCCTGAAGGCTCTCTCCCCAGCCGCGCATCAGCCAGCCGCTCTTTAAGCAGATATAGGCCTTCTCGCTCGCCTTCGCTCTCTTGACCACTGCACAGGCAAGTGCGATCTTATACCGCTCATAAGCCTGCTCATAGCTGTAAATTTCATCGTTATATTGTGTGAGACGCACATTGGCGCTGATTTTTTCACGGATCAGCTTCGCCTGCGAGGCGCCGATGTTCGGGAAATATCTGCTCAATGCCGCATAACCGCAGTGCGGACACAGCTCCACATCATACTTCATGGAGTCGATTCCTTCATATCTTGCCCGCAGATCCATGTCGGTACCGATCAGCTTCGCCTTACCTGTCTTCATGATCTTCGCGTTAAACTCCTTCTCACAGACAGGACATTTAAAGCTCTTCTCATAGATCAGATCCTTCTCCTCTACCTTCGGAGGTGCAGCGACCACTTTCTTTTTCTCTTCCTTTTCCTCTTCCGCAAAAAGGTCTACTCCCTCGAGACCACCGAGACCAATTCCGCCAAGACCGGATAAAATACTCATATCAGACCCTTCCCTTCTTATCAATCCTTTTTCGGCAGGACAAACGAACTCTTCAACGATACGATCCGGTTAAACACAAGCTTCTCCGCCGTCGAATCCTTTGCATCCACACAGAAGAAGCCCTGTCTGACAAACTGGAACCTGTCATACGGCTTCGCCCCCGCAAACGCAGGCTCGAGATAGCACTGCTTCACCGTCAGTGAATTCGGGTTAAGATACAGCTCGCCTTCCTCATTATAAATGGAGCCCTTCTCATCCGCCACCGTCTCATCGATCAGATTTTCATAGAGACGTACCTCTGCCTGAACAGCTGTCTTTGCCGCAACCCAGTGGATCGTACCCTTGACCTTCCTTCCGTCGGGGCTGTTCCCTCCTCTGGAAGCCGGATCGTAGGTACAGTGTACCTCCGTAACGTTTCCGTCAGCGTCCTTCACGCAGCCCGTACAGGTCACAAAGTAAGCATTCATGAGACGAACCTCGTTGCCGGGGAACATACGGAAATATTTCTTCGGAGGCTCCTCCATGAAGTCCTCTCTCTCGATATACAGCTCCCTGCCAAAGGGAATCTCCCTTGTGCCAAGTGCCTCATTCTCCGGGTTGTTCACAGCGGGCAGCATCTCCGTCTGATCCTCCGGGTAATTGTCAATCACGAGCTTGACCGGATCTACCACCGCCATGTAGCGGGGTGCCTTCGCCTTTAAGTCCTCTCTGATACAATACTCCAGTGCCGCATAATCCGCAATAGAGTTTGCCTTCGATACGCCGCACATCTCCACGAACATCTTGATGGATTCCGGCGTGAAGCCGCGCCGTCTGAGCGCCGCGATGGAAACCAGTCTCGGATCGTCCCAGCCGTCCACGATACCGGTCTGCACCAGCTTTTTGATATATCTCTTTCCGGTCACCACATTTTTCAGATACAGCTTTGCGAACTCGATCTGCTTCGGCGGATGCGGATACTCCAGCTCCCTGACAACCCAGTCGTAGAGCGGTCTGTGATCCTCGAACTCCATCGTACAGATGGAATGTGTGATCCCCTCGATCGCATCCTCGATCGGATGTGCGAAATCATACATAGGATAGATGCACCATGTATCACCGGTATTGTGATGGTGCATATGTGCGACACGGTAAATGACCGGATCACGCATATTGATGTTCGGGGAGGCCATGTCAATACGGGCTCTCAGAACCTTCTCGCCGTCCGCATATTTTCCCGCCTTCATATCTTCAAACATCTGCAAATTCTCTTCCATGGAGCGCTCTCTGCCGGGATCGTCTTTTCCCGGCTCCGTGAAGGAGCCTCTGTACTCCTTGATCTGCTCCGCAGAGAGATCGGAGACATATGCCTTTCCCTTTTTAATCAGCTTTATAGCCGCCTCATACATCTGTCCGAAATAGTTCGACGCGAAGAAAAGCCTGTCCTCCCAGTCAGCGCCAAGCCACTGGATGTCCGCCTTGATGGACTCAACGAACTCGATATCCTCCTTTGTCGGGTTGGTGTCGTCAAAACGCATATTGAACTTGCCGTTGTACTTCTGTGCCAGTCCGTAATTCAAAAGAATGCTCTTGGCGTGTCCGATGTGCAGATAGCCGTTCGGCTCCGGTGGGAACCGGGTATGCACGGTATCATAGACACCCTCCGCCAGATCCTTATCAATAATCATCTCAATAAAATTCTTTGATTCTGTCTCACTCATATCATCTTTCCTTGCCTTTCCAAGCCTTTCCCTAATGATAGCACACTCCCGCACGGATTATCAAGTAGTTCAATCGAAAAGGGAGCTATGACTACGCTTCGTCATAGCTCCTGAGAAAGAGATCCTTTTCTACTATATAAATATCATGGGGATCGTCACAGCGGACAGCGAGGAAATCCCCCGGTCTGCCCAGCATATACCGGTTCTTATCCCATGTCGTGAACACCTTCATTCCCTTTTCCAGCGGTCTGGCATGGATGTGCACCTCGCCGGAGGGAATGCAGCCGTGCGCATAGTCCGTCAGCAGCATATCCTGTCCGTTGATCCGGTTCTTGATGACAGGAACATATTCCGTGCTGTGAATGTATTCACTTTTCGCATGTGTCTCGTCCAGTACGGTGTAAGATTTCAGGAAGCGTTCCCGCCGCTTCGGGTAGACATCCCCCTTGACGCCGATCATAATATAAAGGTCATCCTCCACCATCATTTCAATATCGCCATCCAGTGTACGGATGGTGATGGGCGTACCGACCGGCAGCACCTCTGCCGCGCGGACATATGCCACGGGAATCTTTTTCTTCACATACTTCTTCATCGTGTCAAGCTCAGCCGTGTATTCGCCCGCATAGATGATCTCAAAGCTGTCGAAGTACTGTGTCATGCGGTTGTTGAAATAGCCCTCCGTGTGCAGCGTCGGATAATGCTCCTCATACAGCTTCAGGCTGATAAAACCACCCGCCTTCTCGTAATGGCCGCCGCCGGAGCCGATTCCTTCCGCCAGAAAGGCAGCGAGCTCGCTCGCATTGACCTCCTTGATACAGCTTCTGACAGAAAATTTATAGCCGTCGTTTACCGTGTTATACACAACGCAGGTCTTGATTGCATCGACCTGCAAAAGGAAATCACTGATCAGACCGAGAATGTTCGGATCACAGGGCTGCGCCTTGATGACTGCAAACTCATAGTCGTCATTGTAGCTGTAGCGGATCAGCGCGATTCCGGCGATCTCCAGTTCCTCCAGCGACAGGTTGGAATTGCGGAACAGGGTAATCAGGCTCTTATCAACCTTAAGCGCCTCTCGCATATCCATATCCAGAGGGTTAAACAATTCCGAAAACTGGTTGGTGTCCGTGTACAATCCGTAATACAGCGCCGTTCCGAGAATTTCATCGCTGTCCACATCAAAGTTTTCTTCCTTGAGCAGCTTCCACACCAATGTAGCGCAGCCTCCCAGATTCGGCGTGATAATGCTCGCCGGAACCGAATCCTTCTCCTGCTGATGGTGGTCGATGATAACAACGTGATCCGCCGTGATCCCGGTCACATTTCCGGAGCCGTACTGGCAGTCAACCGTGATGAGCAGACCGTCCGCATGAAGGGTCTCCCCTCTCTCCAGCCCCACATATTCGATCGGCAGATGCAGCTTCTCCACCATGAGCCGCAGGTTCGACTTATGGATTTTGTTGCTTCCGCTGTAGACGAGCCGCACCGACTTTCCCTTGCTCTTAAAATAACAGTACAGACCGTACCCGGAGGCGATTGCGTCCGCGTCCGGGTTGTCATGGCACTGGATCATTATCGGGTCATACACTTCAAGGTCTGACAATCTCATAGGATTTTCCTCTTTTGAATGATTAATGGTGGAACAGTCTGATTCCGGTGAATGCCATCACCATGTTGTACTTGTCACAGCACTCGATCACGGCATCGTCTCTCACAGAGCCTCCGGGCTGTGCGATGTACTTCACGCCGCTCTTATGCGCGCGCTCGATATTGTCAGAGAACGGGAAGAAGGCGTCGGAGCCGAGCGTCACATCCTGCATTCCGTCAAGCCATGCCCGCTTCTCCTCCCTCGTAAACACAGGCGGCTTCACCTTAAATACCTGCTCCCATGCGCCGTCCGCCAGAACGTCCATATATTCGTCACCGATGTAGACGTCAATGGCATTGTCCCTGTTTGCCCTTCCAAGACCGTCTACAAACTGTAAGCTCATTACCTGCGGTGACTGGCGCAGAAACCAGTTGTCCGCCTTCTGTCCGGCAAGTCTCGTACAATGGATACGGGACTGCTGTCCGGCGCCGATACCGATCGCCTGACCGCCCTTGACATAGCAGACGGAGTTGGACTGCGTGTACTTCAGCGTAATCAGGGATATTTTCATATCGATCAAGGCTTCCGCCGGGATCGTCTTATTTACCGTCACAATATTTGACAAAAGGTCGCCGTTGATATCCAGCTCATTTCTGCCCTGTTCAAATGTAATGCCGAAAACCTGCTTCTTCTCTGTCGGTGCGGGAACATATGCCGGATCGATCTGAATCACGTTATAGTTGCCGTTTTTCTTGGATTTCAGCAGTTCAAGCGCTTCCTCCGTATAGCCGGGCGCGATCACACCGTCCGAAACCTCCCTCTTAATCAGTCTCGCAGTGTCCTTGTCGCAGACATCGGACAGTGCAATGAAATCGCCGAAGGAGGACATTCTGTCCGCGCCTCTCGCTCTCGCGTAAGCACAGGCAAGAGGAGACAGCTCTCCGAGATCATCCACCCAGTAGATCTTCGCCAGCGTCTCATCGAGCGGAAGTCCCACTGCAGCACCTGCGGGAGAGACATGCTTGAAGGAGGTCGCCGCAGGAAGTCCTGTCGCTTCCTTCAGTTCCTTTACCAGCTGCCAGCCGTTGAAGGCGTCGAGGAAGTTAATGTATCCGGGTCTTCCGTTCAGCACGGTTACCGGAAGCTCGCTGCCGTCCTCCATGTAAATCCTCGAGGGCTTCTGATTGGGATTGCATCCGTATTTCAATTCAAATTCTTTCATCCGTTCCGTCTCCTTATGTTGGATTTTATTTATTTTTATTCACGATTCTTGTCTCATAGCTTCCGTCTTCGATATTGATGTACCGCACAAACAAAGAAACCTTGTTGTCCACGTTCAGGCTGTTCCAGATCATGTCTGTAAAGCTGTCGATGTCGCCGGAGATTTCAACGCGCTTCGGCTCACCTTCGAAGCTCGGCAGCGGGTTTCCGTCGTGCATATAGGTGTGGATGAATCTTCCCTCGCCCGCTGCGGGATTCTGATAGGCAAAGGTATTGCGGATGCAGCAGGACGGGTCGCCGTTATTGCTCTTAAGGATGGACATTGCATAGTTATAGCTTCCGCCCTCGATGTGCATGATTCCCGAAATTCTGGGCGTATAGTTCGGCGCATCCGGCTCGAACTCGCGGCATCTCAGGGATTGCTCAAAGGTCAGCTGCTTATCCATTCCATCATAGATCGTGTCCGTCTGGTCGCCGTTCGTCACAATCGTCTTATTTCCCAGCACACGTACCGGTGCATAGATAATCAGGCTGGGATCCTCCAGCTTCGAGGGATCGAATGCCTGTGTGCGGATTCCCTCTCCCTCTGTCACGAAGACGCGATTGCGGCTGTTGGAGCTTCTGCCCATAATAAAGTATGCCGTAACCGCAAATTTTGCGTCTGCCGACCGTCCGATGACGATTCCTCTTCCGGGGTACTCGTTGTTTTTCAGTTCCTGCTCCAGTTTCAACATAGAAAAACCTCCTTAAAAGATAAAACCACCTGAGCATCACAATAACAGGTGGTGCCCAGGCGGTCGGCTTTTGCATTTACTGCACTCCCCATGGGTACTCCCATTTCCGCCAGTCATGCAGCTACTATCCTCATCTTACACATTCTTCCCGCGAAATGCAAGCTCTTTCGCAGTATTTCGCCTCAAAATCCTCACATTTCATCGGGCGGTCAAAATAATATCCCTGAATATACTTCACTTTCATATTGCGGACAACCTCATACTGTGCCTCCGTCTCGATTCCCTCCACACAGATATTGACGCCGAGCGTCTCCGCCAGCTCCGCCACCATCTTGACAAAGGATTGCGAATATGCATCATCCGCGAGCTCCTTGACAAAGCTCTGGTCTACCTTAATCATGTCAAACGGAATCTCCCGGATATGGTTCAGCGAGGAATAACCGGTTCCGAAATCGTCCAGCGCGATCTTGACACCGAGCGACTTGATGCTGTCAAGTATCTTCTTCATTCTCTCCATATCGTTGATCGCAAGGCTCTCCGTCACCTCAAGCGTCAGGTATCTCGGCTCAATTCCGGTCTCTTCAATCACCTTCTCCACAACCTCAACCACATCCGCCTGCAACAGCTGAACCACCGATAGATTGACATTCACCTTGTAGGCATATCCGGCATCATTCCACTTCTTGCAGCGCGCACAGGCTTCCTTCAGGACATAGTTGCCGATCGGATTGATCAGCCCGAGATACTCAGCCAGCGGAATAAATTCTGCGGGCGGAATAAAGCCGAGCTTTGCGCTGTTCCAACGGATCAGTGCCTCCGCTCCCGCACACTCCACACCATCCTGTACATCGATGATCGGCTGATAGTAAACCTCAAATTCCTTATAGCCGTCCACTGTGGCGTCACGCATATTCTTTTCCATGTCGAGACGTCTGCCCGACGCGGAGTTAATACCCTCGTTATATCTCGCCACACGGTTCTTGCCGCCCTTCTTCGCCTCATACATGGCAATGTCCGCCTTCTTAATCAGGTCAGCGACGGAATCGCCGTATTCCGGGAAGGTGACAATACCCATACTCATTGTACAGTAATAATCCGTGTCCTTTAAGAACCACGGCTTTGCAAAGATCTGACGGATGTCCTCTTCGATCCTGTCAAAGCGCCTGTACTGCTCCGGCGGAATAACGATGACGAACTCATCTCCTCCCATGCGGTAGCAGTTGTTCTGTATTCCCTCGATCCGCTGCAAGGAATGGGAGATCGCCTTCAACAGGACATCGCCGTACTGATGACCAAGTCCATCGTTGATATGCTTAAAGTCGTCCAGATCCAGATAGCAAAGCGCGCCGACCTCATTCATCTTCTTCGCCTGATCAATCTGTCTTGCAAGGTCACGCTCGCAGCACATTCTGTTGTACAGTCCGGTGAGGAAGTCTGTGTATGCCTGCTGTTCAATCTTCCGCTGATAGAGCTTTTTATCCGTAATATCGTAGAGTGAGTAAATGACAGCCTCTCTGCCGTCCACCCACGAAATCTCCTTGAAGATCAGATCATACCATCGCTCGCGCTCCAGATGATAAATCTCATACAGTCCGCTGTCGTTGCCGGAGCTGACACCTCGCTGGAGCAGACCGGCAAACTTATTCTCCTTCAGTTCCTTTGCAAAGGTATTCTGCAGCTTCCGGTTTGCAAACAGCCTGTTTCCGGTATTCTTATCCGTCACATAGATGGCGCATCCGACATTGTCCAGTATCGTCTCCAGCGCCTCATAGGAGCTTGTCAGCGAATTTTTCTGGATTCTTCTCGTCAGAATGCTCTGCAATATCTTGACTGCGTCCGCCGTAAACTTGATTTCCTGCATATTCCACGTGATCCGCTGTCTGCTGTGGTTCAGCGCCAGCACCATGGAACCCTTGTTGTCTCTGCTGATAATCGGGAAGATCATGACTGCGCACAGCCCGAGTGCCCCGATCTCCTCTCTGAGCTCTCCGTCCAGTCCGTCCGAGGAGAGCACCAGCGGCTTATCCGTTTGCAGAAATTTCGGAATTGGCAGATTGCTTGTCTTGTCATACATCGAAACGATTCCGTGTGCGCACCACTCGCAGAGCACGTCCATGCTCTCGCCGTCCATGTGCAGCTGGAAGATCTGAGCCGAATCCACCTGCAGCTGTTTTCCGAGGATGCCGAGCCATCTGTCCATGACTACCTCAATCCGATCCTCACTGTCCAGTTGCTGTACGATCTCCGTCGTCGCCTCAATCGTATGCAGGTTTCTGCTCATCTCGCGCTCTGCATAACGGCTCCGTCTGCTCTCAAGCTCCGCACTGACGCAGGACATTTTATTTGAAAAAAGTGTGCTGCTCGCATCCCTCAGCAGATCCAGCACATCAAGGAAGGTCTGCTCGTCCCTTCCGTCCTCCGCAAAGCTGAACACGACCCAGCAGATAACTGTGTGCGACTCTACCCTCACAGCGCTCGCCGCAATATAGTCACCATCCTGCTCCAGCTCCTCTATCGCCTGATCCTCGAGAGAGCCTTCCTCGACCCTTTCGATTGCGTTCTTCAGCTGCGCGAGCATCGAAGAGGTCTTTACCTTCTCCCGCTGCTCCTCTGAGCCGGAAATGCTGGTGATCTGCTGCCCCATACAGTCCAGACAATAGGCACATATACCGGTTGCGCGACAAAATTCATCCTGCAGCCGCTGTAATTCATCCCTGTCTATTAATTCCAATGCCACATTCGTTTGCACGGCATACCTCCACTCCTTACGCTACTTCCCCCATAAAATAATAACTATATTGTACCATATTTTCGTTTGGTACACAACAACTCCCCGCAAAAAAGAAAGCGCCCATTCCTTTCGGAACAGACGCCTTCCGGCCATTATTCGTCTACACTGTAGTTCGGTGCTTCCTTTGTGATATGGATATCGTGAGGATGGCTCTCCTTGAGGGAAGCGGCGGAAATCTTGACAAATCTGCCGGTCTCCATCAGCTCGGGAATGTTGTGTGCTCCACAGTAGCCCATACCGGAACGCAGTCCGCCGAGAAGCTGGAACACTGTATCCTCCACATTACCCTTGTAAGCGACACGCCCCTCGACACCCTCGGGAACAAGCTTCTTCGCATTCTCCTGGAAGTAACGATCCTTACTTCCGTTCTCCATTGCGGCGATGGAACCCATGCCACGGTATACCTTATACTTTCTTCCCTGGAACAGTTCGTAA
>USGM01000041.1 GCA_900554205.1 uncultured Lachnospiraceae bacterium | reverse complement strand
TACCATGGATTCCTTCATAATGTATATCATTGGATAACCTTTTGACCCCGGTATCGTGACAAAAGAAACGTCCCTCTGGCACCTATCCCGCTGTCGGGTAATAGAAGGTAATAGCTGACACTGTATCATCCTTCATGAGCAGTCCCACATAAATCGGTAAGGTATCATAGGTTCCGAGGTCAATATTCGCAATCATAATATAATCAAACTGATTTTCCCAATAATAATCTTCTCCTCTATAATCCCATTCATCATCCATATCTATGTAACTCCGTGGATAGGCGACATTATTCCATCCTTGGTGGCCTGTCACTTCCTTTTGCAGATAATCGCCTTCAAAATCCATGACCGCCATATCAGGATATTCCGCAAGTATCTCCTCCTGCTTCATCCCTACTGTGATTCCGTTTGCCAGCGAATACTGATTGTTGATGATGGAATACCCAAAAAGTGTGATGTCTTTTGAATAATCGTATTTTCCGTAATAATACTCAATACCATCGATTTCAATGACGTACCATGTTCCTTCTGCCGTCCCCGGCAGCCATCCCTGTAATTCTTCCGTGCTACCCGCTTCCTGCGCAGCAGCAAAATCGTATTCCTTAATCTCGGGTGTAACAACCATATCTTCCTGTGTAAACACATGAATTTTTACCGTAGCTTCCGTCAAATCTTCTACGTCCGTTTCCTCACCGGAAACTGCTGCAGGGATAGCGGCCGGTAATTGTTCTCCCTCCCCGGCAGAGTCTGCACCACATCCAGCGCATAAAACTCCCATGGAAAACGTAGCAATGATGATTTCTTTTCTAAATTTCATGATCATTTTCCTCCCTTAGAAGACGGTGACGACTCGTCCGGCTGAATCGCTGCCCTTTATCAGTTACCCAATGTGTGCGAATGTTGTCCCCAATCTGATGTCAAAGCCAAGAACACGATACATTTCTTCATCACACGGCGCACAGCATACCTTTAAGCTCTGTATGCCGTTATCTTTGCACCATGTCTGCGCAGTCTCTGCCAATTTCCGGGCAATGCCCTTGCCACGGAATGCCGGTTCGATGTAAAAATCCTCATACTCACCCACATCGGAGCAAGAAAAAGTGGAATAGCATTTTGCAATACTACACATACCCACTGCACGATAGCCACGCTTTGCAACAAAGAAGGTAGTCTTTCCCTCTCGAATCGCCTGCTGAAGCTGTTTCTGCTTTTCCTCTGTGAGCGATTCTTCACCGATGTCTTTTTTGAATCCGTTTTCCAATTTCAAAAGCTGCCAATCGGTCGGATTATCCAGGACATTCACAGTAAATGGAATTTCGTCGTTAGGAGGCAGAAGCATCAACGGCTCGCCCCATTCGTCAACTCCGTTCTCGATAAAACCTACACTTTTCCAGAAGCGGAGACGGCGATCATTACCACCATAATTCAGTTCTGCATAGAGTGCACCGTTTGCCCTTGCCCAATCCAGCAGAACATCGGCACATTCTCTGCCCATGCCTTTTCCACGATATTCAGGATACACGCAGTATTCCATAATGAAGCATTTACCATCTTCAGAGGTGTAAATCACCGGCAATGCCAAGCCGATGTCTTGTCCGTTCCGCTGAAAAAAAAGATAGTAACACCGATCCTGTGATCTGTCGTGGATTTGCTGCATCGTCGTTCGGTATTCTTCACCAAGAAAGTAGTCTCTTTCCTCTGCGTTTGGGTCTGGAAATATATCCCGTTTGTGGTAGATGTGAAGTTGCTCCCAAAAGAGTGCCACCTCGTTTTCCGTGATTGCTTCACGGATGGTAATTTGGTTTTTCATTCTATTTTCTCCAGAAAATTATTTGTAATGTCAGAAAGTTTGAACCCTCCATACACATTTCATCTTCATAACAACCACCCTCTCTGTGATGTCCATTCGGACGCTTTCTGCTTTGGAACATGGTTATTATACCATAAGTTCTCGCTATTTCTATGCATTTATTATCAATTACGACATTTCCGAAAGCGTCAGTGAACAGGTCATGACAAAGTACCGCTCCTCATGACAAAAACTACGTCCTTTTAGCAGCATTCCTGCATATTATATAGAGAAATATAGCAAATCTGTAAGGAGAATTTTTATGAACTGTCAAAATAATAACTCCAGAAATTGCTGCAACAATGGTTGCGGCTCATGCGGCACTTATGTGACAATACAAGGTCCACCCGGTCCTATGGGACCGGAAGGTCCACGGGGAGAACAGGGACCGAGAGGCGAACAGGGACGTCGGCCCGAAAGGTGATACCGGTGAGATGGGGCTTCAGGGTATTCAGGGAAATCCGGGGCCGATCGATCCTAAGGGAGATAGAGGTCCTATCGGACCGCAGGGCGATCCCGGGCCTGTTGGGCATTCCGGGACCGAAGGGCGACAAGGGCGAGAAGGGTGACACTGGTGAAAAAGGCGAGCAGGGCATCCCTGGACCGAAAGGTGAAAACGGCGAGACACCTGAAATTACTGTTGTAGAGGACACTCCCCTCACCTATAAGCTAAACTTCAAAACCTCCACAGAAGATATTACAACCCCGAACCTGTTCAAATCCCTTGATGAATACCATGTAGACATCTCTGCCACCGGCAGCACGCTGAATATTCCTTTAGGAAGCTTGATTCTGACCTACCAGAACACTTCCACCTCGTCTGTCCGAATCAGCGTGGCTCCAAAAGACACAGCTGCCCATGTCCTCACCGACATGCGACGAATTACAATTTATAACAATACCTCCATCGAATCACAGACCTATAACAACACCATTGTGTCCACACGGACAGTGCTCGACGATCTGATGTACAGCCAGTCACAGGAATCGCACAGCATAAAGATCCGCCAACAGGATCCGGTCACAAAGCTCTGGTCCTTGTGCGAGATCCGTTCTTTCATCTCCAACGGCGGCGCAAGAACCTCAGTCTGGGTACAATGGAGCGAGGTCAATGTCAGCTATGAGGCACCTACCGCATAGTTGAAGCAGGGACAAAGCTTTTCCCCGCAGGTACACTTATCCAATCTGTACCTGCGGTTTCCCGCTTTCCTCACTTTCCGCACGTACATTTGCTTGATCCCTACCTGCGGTTTCCAGCTTCCCTCACTTCCCGCACGTACACCTGTCCGATTCGTACCTGCGATTTCCCACCTCTCGCGCTTTCCACAGGTACACTTGCACGATTCGTACCTGCGGTTTCCCACGTCCCTCACTTCCCGCACGTACGCCTACACGATCCCTACCTGCTGCTTCCCATCTCCTTCACTTCCCGCAAGTACATCCCGCCCACTGTATTCGTGATGACATCTGTAATATCAGCGCTCCGCGCGTCGTTGATCAGCGGCTGGAGCAGTTCAATCGTCAGGCTGAGTGTCATTGCTGCCAGCAGACAGCGAAGAAAGAAACAGTTCTTTTCATCCGCTCTCCCGCAGAGCGGATATAGAAACCCAAACGGCGTCATATGCATCGGCACATATCGATGGTTGAAACAAAACGGCAGAGAATCAGCAATGGTCATAAGCGTCACGAACAAAACTCCCGTCAGCTAGAGATACCTTCGAGTGTTTACCGCAAGTACCGCAAAATCTATAGCATACTTTACGAGCTTACTTTCTCTACTCCTCTTTCATCTCCCGCGCGGCAATTTCATTTAGTACTCTGTCCTGATGCGCTTCAATCGCAAGCAATACCGGCAACACGAGGAACACCATTCCGCCAAGTCCGAATGCAATATATGCCGAAATTTTCAGTTGAAATAAAAAAAGCCCGAAACCAGTCAGTTCCAATCCTCCGATCCACTTCAACATGACTGTTCCCGGCTCCAGCATATTTAATTTATGTTTATATTTGGTTTCATAGCACTCCGGCTCTTTTTCTTTTCTCATTCTGCCTCTCCCATATTCCCTTTCCGAAATACATTTTCATTTTAAAATACCTAATTTCGTCAATAACCAGTTTCTGATTTCAGCATCAGACCCATTCCGCAGAATGTAATCCACGACATTTCGCCGCTGTAATGCCCTTCTAACGATTTCCGCATCCAACTCTTGCATGAGCTGCAGCATAGAGACATGCGCCTGTTTGCCAATCTCCTTCAGCAGCCTTGCATCCCTTTTCTTGCGCTCTGCCTCCTCCGGCGGGTATCCCGTTCCCATCGGTTCGGAGAACAATGCTTCCATGATATAGCGGAGATTGATCTCTCCTGCCCAGCCGTAATTCAGCCCCAGTGGCACGGAAACCGCGTTTCCGCTATTAATTCTGCCAAACAGATAAGCATCCTGTGGCGTCGACGTATATCCACAGAGCACTCCCGGCATATTATTGCACGCCAGCATCATTCCCTGTCCGGACGAGCAGCCCGTCACAACGAAATCGATTGCGCCGCTCGTAAGCAGCAGTCCGATCTCGACCGAAATGTCTATATAGGAATAGTTCTCCTCTTCACCTTCAAAACATCCGAAGTTTATCACCTCATGCTCTCCGGCACAATTCTCAACAGCTTCGTACAGGCTCAGATTCTTTTCCGCCTGTGAACTTGCCTGAATGACTCCTATTCTCATCTGATAATGACCTTTCTACACCCATTTGTATCGCTATTTCCGCATATGTGCATCGAACGTTGCGTATCGCGTATTGTATTTTACATTTTAACAAAAGTCGATATCCATTTCGCTGCCGCTTCCTGCCACAATGGTAGTTCTGCCATTCATTACGACTGTCAGCTCCACAATTCACTGTCCGCTATGTATTCCTCCGTAGCTTCCAGAATCCCAAACAAGTCTGGAAGTGCTTCATGTGCTTTAAATCTGTATCAATCATATCAGGCTCCCTATTACCAGCACCAAATCTATCGCAATAAGAATGTGCAGTACAATATGATAAAGATCCGGGACAAGGCGTGTTTTGCTTGCCGGAAACAGCTTTACCGTACCTTCAAAGCATCTGTTGTAACTGTCCAGCTTCTTTGCACTTGCGCCAAAGATCGTAAAATACTCATGACAAAAGAATTGCACAATTAACCATAATGCCAGTTCAACCATAAGAACCCATCTACCTACCGGTTCCCATAGCATGTAAGTAATAATTCCTATGGAAAACAGCACCAGCACAGCAAACTCAATGCTTTTTATTCCCATCCCCTCGACCAACAGCACCTTGCCAAATCGCCATGTAAATGTACAACCGAGAAACCACAACCACAACAAAACTGATATAATCACTATTAAAATTCTCATGTAATGCTCCTTAACAGCAAGAATGCCTCCGCAATGCCCTGCTAATGATTTCCGCATCCGGTCCCTGCACACGCAGCATAGAGGCATACACCTGTTTGCCAATCTCCTATCCCATCGTGCTGAATCTATTCCGTGTATATACACCATTTGTTATGTGTCAAGTATTGTATTTTGTTTTTTAGAATAAGTCAATATGCATTTCTCTGCTGTTTCCCATAATACAAACTCCCCCGCAGATCAATTTCACAATCACCAGATAACCCCTACGATGACCGACTCCTCCGGCGCAAAATAATCATCCAGATTGCTGCTCAGCCCGCTTGCCATCATCGCCTGCCCGAAGGTAATCTCCTGCGTATTGCTCAAAACAATATAGGTGATTGTCATAGCGGACGAGCTGCGGGGATTGCCTGAAATTTCCAGCCTGTACTTATAACTATGATCCGCCGTCGCCCACGTTCCATCACTCATCTCGTAGTAGGGGACATATACTGTCTCCACACCGTCTTGCTGATCCCCATCCGATTTCTCCGTCGGTGTCACTTCGTACATTTTAATGACATATGGCTCCTCCGGCAAGGAATCCGTCACATTTTCCGTCATAGCTTCACTGCTCTCAGGCGCACGTTCCTCCCCAGCCGTGTCCTCCACCGGATTCGTGGCGGGACGGTTCGTCCAGAAGCATACAGCAATGACAGCACAGCCTATCAGCGCGATAACCACGATCCACCGGCTCGGTTTTCTGTAATTCAGGATTTCCTTCACCCTTGCCTTTACGCCGACTTCCCCGAAGGCAAGCGGACAGACGCTGACCAGCCTTCTCTGCTGGCCGCAGTTCACCAGCGCCCTCGAATAGTCCTGTCTCTCTTCAAAGCTGAGTCTCCTGATGACCCTTTCATCGCAGGCAAGCTCAATGTCCCTACAAAACAAAATATAGGCGAGCCAGCAGACCGGCTGGAACCAGTACACGGTCAGAAGCAGGAACCCCAAAGGTTTCCAAAGCTGATCCCGTCTTTTCAAATGCGCCTCCTCATGTGCGAGCACATGGCACAGCTCCGTCGCCGTCAGCCCGGAGGGCAGATAGACACGGGGTCGGATAAAACCACGGATGAAAGGAGTTTTAATGGTATCACAAAAATAAATATCGTTCCTGTCACGAACGGCTTCTCTCACAGTGTGACGGACGCGGAGACTGCTCACCGTCGCGCTGCATAACATGACAAGCACCCCGATGCACCAGACAATTCCTGCCGCATTTGTCCATGTTATGATCCGCACCGCATTGTCTGACGCAGGCTTGACGGAAAAACTCTCCATAACAGGACTTATGACATTGCCCACGCCTGTCATCCTGCCTGTGACCGATCTACCGGCTGCGGAATCGGAAACGATTACAGAATGCAAAACGTCTGCCCCTGGTACCAGACTGACCGGACTCTCAAGGGAAAACGGACAGACCAGACGGATCGCAACACATCCCCATAACACACACCTTACCCATTTTGGCATTTCTCGAAACGCCGCCCTGAACAGTATCACTGCCAGAATCATCCAGCCTGCTGACACGCTTCTGTAGAAAAATTCCAGAAAAATATCCCACATGCTCATTTCTCCTGTTCCGCCGCCTCACGCGGCAAGGTTCTCTTCACGCAAACAGACCACACAGTATAGTCTCCTCTTTTAGACTACATCATGTGGTCTGCATTGTCAATTCCTAATTATATTCATTATGTTCCCTACAGCGTGACAGTGTACCGCTCCTCGTGACAAAAGCTACGTCCCTGAAGCACAGTGTCGTTGCCGTCGTGCTGAAGCTCGCCCTCGGAAACGGAGGCGGCGGTTACATTGACAAGACGGATTGTGTACGGCTTGTCGGTCTTCACGGTGATATGGATCTGGCTGCCCTCTCTCTTTGCGAAGACGGAAAGCTCCTCTGCCTGATCCATGCCGTAGGCAATCGCCTCTGCGGTCTTTCCGTCCTTCAACGCATAGATCCGCAGCTCCACGCCATCGCCGTAATCGTAGTCCGGCTTATCGTCATGCGCGCCGAGAGCAACGATGGAGTTCTCCTTTACCATCAGCGGAATGCTTAAGTAGCTGTGCTTTTCCGTGAACCAGCCGCAGCCCTCTTTCTCCTCGCCGGTGAAGAAGTTCGTCCAGGTTCCCTCCGGCAGATAATATTCTGCCATGCTCTGGTCGTTGAAGATCGGCGCGACAAGCAGGTTGTCACCGAGCATATACTGCTTATCCACATAATGACAGGTTCTGTCCTCCGTGTACTCCAGCACCATGCTTCTCATCGTGGGTACGCCGGTCACAGAGGTCTCGACTGCCGTCTTGTAAAGATAAGGCATCAGTCTCGCCTTTAATCTTGTAAAGAATCTTACAACATCGACCGCCTCGTCATCATAGACCCAAGGCACCCTGTAAGAAGAGCTTCCGTGAAGTCTGGAATGGGAGGACAAAAGTCCGAATGCAACCCAACGCTTATAGACATCTGCCGTGGAGGTATTCTCAAAGCCGCCGATGTCATGCGCCCAGAAGCCGAAGCCGCTCATCATGAGGGAAAGACCGCCGCGCAGGCTCTCCTCCATGGACTCGTAATCGGACCAGCAGTCGCCGCCCCAGTGAACGGGGAACTTCTGTCCGCCGACCGTCGCGGAACGCGCGAAGAGTACCGCCTCTCCCTTTCCTCTCTTGCGCTCCAGCAGCTCGTAAACGCACTTGTTGTAGAGGTAGGTGTAATAATTGTGCATCTTTTTCGGGTCGGAGCCGTCGTAATAGACCACGCCCTCCGACGGTATTCTCTCGCCGAAATCCGTCTTAAAGCAGTCAACGCCCATATCCAGCAGCACCTCCAGCTTATCCTGGAACCACTTGTAAGCCGCCGGATTCGTGAAATCTACGATCGCCATACCGGGCTGCCACATATCCCACTGCCATACCTGACCGTTTGTCCGTCTGATGAAATAGCCCTTCTCCATGCCCTCGTCAAAGATCGCGGACTCCTGTCCGATGTAGCTGTTGATCCAGACACAGATGTTCAGTCCCTTCGCCTTGATCCGCCTGAGCAGACCCGCAGGATCGGGGAAAACACGGCTGTCCCAGACGAAATCGCTCCAGTGGAACTCCTTCATCCAGAAGCAGTCAAAATGGAAGGTACGAAGCGGAATCCCTCTGTCGAGCATACCGTCAATGAAGCTCATGACCGTCGCCTCGTCATAGTTCGTCGTAAACGAGGTGGAAAGCCAGAGACCAAAGGTCCACGGCGCCGGAAGGGACGGCTTGCCTGTCAGATCGGTGTAGCGTGTCAGCACCTCCTTCATGGACGGTCCGTTGATAAGGAAGTAATCCAGATAGCCACCCTCCACGGAAAACTCGGTTCTTGTAACCATCTCCGTGGCAACCTCAATGGAGACCTTCTCCGGATGGTTTACGAGAACGCCGTATCCCTTGTTCGTGATGAAGAACGGAATATTTTTATAGGACTGTTCGGTGCTGGTTCCGCCGTCCGCGTTCCAGATGTCGATACTCTGTCCATTCTTCACAAAGGGTGTAAATCTCTCGCCCGTTCCGTATACCAGCTCTCCGACAGACAGGGAAAGCATCTGACGCATATAGGTCTCCTCCGCGTCCGTCTCATTATAGGCGAAGCCCCTGAAATCCGTCTTCATCAGCGCAAGGTCACGCCCCGCGCTCCTTGTAATCATCTCACCGTTGCGGTAGTAGGTCATAGACCAGTTCTTCTTCGTGATGACGAGCGTCAGAGAACCGCTTGCGATGCTGATCTCGTCCTCTCTGTCCTTCACGTTGAGCGGCAGCTCCTCCTGCAGCTCCAGCTCAAAGGACGGTGTGCTTACAACCTGTCCCTTATAGTGATAGGTGCGCACTCTCAGAATCTCCGGCGCGGGAGAAGTAATCTCCAGTGTGAGATTCACGCCTCCGAGCGTATCTCCCCTTGTCACAATATGTGCCGTCGGCGCACAGATCGTGACCTTCTTCTCCTCGATTCTGGTGAAATAAACCTCTGCGGGTGCGAAACAGCTGCAGCCTTCCTTTTGCAGCCAACATCCATTGCTGAATTTCATACTTTTATTCCCCTTCCCTTTCTGAAAAATCCTTATTTTGCTCGAGCAACCTCATAGTCTGATACTAACACAGCTTGCCCTCCGTGACAAGACATCAAAGGGACGTTTCTCTGGTATCACGCATCCAGTTCACCCTAAAATAGTAGATGATAAAGGTGACAGAGCTGAGCGTCCACGTCAGAGGATATGCCCAGAAGATGACCTTGATGTCATGGATGAAATGGGTAGCGACGGTTATGTAAATAATCCTGACGATACACCAGTAGGCAAGCATGACAAACATCGGCACCTTCGTCTTTCCGGCTCCCCGGAAAATACCGGCAAGGCAGTGCGACAGCGCCAGCAGGAAGAAAAACAGCCCCTCTGTCCTCGCCTGTTCCACGCCGAAAGCGATCACGTCCGGCTCCTTGTTAAAGAATCCGACCAGAACCGGTGCAAACAGAACCAGTATCACACCGGTGAGCTCCGCGAGCGAAATGCCGGCAATGACGCCGAACCGCGCGCCCTTCTTCACCCTGTCGTACTTCTCCGCCCCGAGATTCTGTCCGATGAAGGTCGTCAGCGCCATGCTGAAGCTGGTGATCGGCAGAAAGGCAAAGCCCTCCAGCTTTGAATAGCTTCCGCAGCCCGCCATCGCCACAGAGCCGAACGCATTGATGTTGGACTGCACGACAACGTTCGCTATGGAGATCACCGAATTCTGTACGCCTGCCGGAAAGCCGAGCCGCACCATTGCCTTCAACATCGCCCTCTCCAGCCGGATCTCCCTGACCTTCAGCCTCGCCGGTCCTTCAATGCGCGTGAGCTTTACAAAGCTGATGATTGCGCTGACAAACTGGGAAATGCAGGTCGCAAACGCCGCTCCTGCGATGCCGAAGCGGAACACGCTGACAAACAGGATGTCCAGCACGACATTCAGCCCCGCGGAAACAATCAGGTAGTACAGCGGATGTTTGCTGTCTCCGACCGCCCTGAAAATGCTGCTCGTCGAGTTGTACATCGCAACGCCGATCGCGCCGTAGAAGTACACTCTGAAATAGATGACCGAGTTCGGCATAACGTCCTCCGGCGTTCCCATGAGCCGCAGCAGAACCGGCGTCACGAGCACGCCGACCACCGTAAGCACCACTCCCGCAAGGAAGGAGAACGCGATCATCGTATGGACAGCCGTGGAGACTTTGGCGTCATCCCGGGCTCCTATATATCTCGATATGATAACACTGCCGCCCATAAACAGTCCCTGCACAAACCCCACTAACAGGAAAATGAGGCTTCCGGACGACGTAACTGCCGCCAGAGCCTCCTTTCCAAGCACATTCCCGACTACCAGCGAGTCGACAACATTATAAAACTGCTGAAATAAATTACCCAAAAACAATGGAATGGCAAATTTTGTAATTTCCTTCCATATTTTTCCTTCTGTCATATCTGCCTCCGGTTAAATAGGTTTCCGAATTGATCCGAACAGATATGATTATATTTCCGCCCCGGAGATTCGTCAAGGACAATCCGCCCCATTCTGCCCGTCCTCAAGCTTCCGCCTCCGGATTCTTCTCATGAACAGCACGGAGATCAGACAGCTGATTCCCTCCGCAATCAGAAATGTCAGCCATACCAGCCAAAGCCGGTCGGGGTTTTCCCTCGCGGGCAGGGAAAGTCCCCATGCCACCGGAAGGACGAGCGCCACTTGCCTGCACACGGAGACAATCAGCGATTCCAGCCCGCTCTCCAACGCCTGAAAGATTCCCTGATATGCCACATTTGCCCCCGCAAAGACGAAGCTCACGGAAATAATACGCATTGCAATGATAAACATTGTCCTTGTCGTTCCCGACAATCCAAACAGCCCCGCAAATGCCGCCGCAAAAACCTCCAGCAGCAGTGTCCCCGCCGCTATGACCGCCAGCGTGTAGCCGAGTCCGTACCGGATACCCGCGCGGATGCGCTCCCTGTCGCCCTGTCCGAGACTTTTCGAGAGCAGCGCCCCCATCCCAACCCCTGTTCCGATTCCGATCGCCACCATCAGCATCTGCACCGGGAAGGCAAGCGTCAGCGCGTTCAATGCCTGTTCTCCGCCCTCCTTCATTCCTCCCACAAAGGCGCTGTCCACAATGTTGTAGACCGCCTGCAGCATCATTGACAGTACCATCGGAATGCCCATGGAAAGCATAAGCCTTCCCACCGGTTCAACTGCCATTCTGTTTTCTTTCTGTTCTTTCATTTTGAGTTCCTCTTTCTGATAAAATTTCCTGTCACACAAAAATAGCGAAAGGTGCAAACCCATCTGGATTTACGCCTTTCGCTACACGACAGTCTGTATTTTATCACTTTATTTTTCAGAAAGTCAACCCAAAACTTGACCGCTGGGACAAAGGAAGCAGCATCTGTAATTCAAGCTCCGCTTACTCCAGACGGAACTGCTTTACAATCTCCTCAAGCATGGCAACAGATGCTTCGCATTCCTGTAGCTTGTCAATTCCCTGCAGAATTGAGTTCTGTGTCTCACCGGATTTTTCGGCAATACCTGTGATCCCCTGTGTGGATTGGGATACCATATCATCAATTCCGGCAATGGCATCTGCGATCTTCAGGATAAATTTCTCCAGCTCACCCATTGCGTTCTTGGTCTGCCCCATTTTCTGCTGGAATTCTCCGGCATCCGCAAGGTATTGTCCGCCGACCCTGCTGAACTCCTCATAATCTCCGAGAACTGTTTTTTCAAGGAAATCCATCACCCCGACAAGACTTTCACTCATGTTGTTCACTGCTTCATTCACTGTCCCTACAATCTCATCAATATTATTGACTGTCTGCAAGGTCTGTGAGGCAAGATTTCCGATCTCGGAAGCAACGACCGCGAAGCCCCGTCCGGCTTCTCCCGCTCTTGCCGCTTCAATACTTGCATTTAACGCCAGCAGATTTGTCTTGGAAGAAATCTGCTTAATGGACTCCGTGAGGTCATTGATCTTTTTCACTGCATTCGACTGTTCTACTGCAATGTCCGTCTTCTGTTTCATTACCGCATACATCTGATCCGCCTTGCTTCTGGATTCACGGCTGAGCTGCTCCATCTCAATTGCTCTCGCCTGTACTGCATTTGAATTCTGTTCTCCATCTACTGCCAGCTGATAGATGCTTTGCGTATTTCTTTTAACTTCTTCTATATTATGTACAATATTGGTTGCATTGGCGCTGGTCTCCTGCATCCCCGCAGCCAGCTCCTCTGTGGACGCTGAATTATCCTCTGCATAAATACTGTTCTGCTTCATGATGCCATTCAGATCTTCCAGATTCGTATGAAGGCTCTTCTCGGCTTCATTCAGATTGTGCATCATATCCCGCAGACTCACCCGCATGACATGAATCTCCTTTGCTATATCGCCCAGTTCATCCTTCTGCTGCCGCAGCTTCTTTCCGTCCTTTGTCGGTCGGAAATCCAGCTTGGCAGTCTGGTCAATGATGGTCGTCAGCCAATGGATCGGCTTTGTGATGCCGGTTCCGACAAACACACCGACCACACCGGAGAGGACAAAAGCGATCAGAACGGCAACCGCAATCATTCTTCCCAGCCTGTATGCCTCTGCATAAATTTCCTTTGTGGGAGCTGTAAGAACCATCTTCATCCCGTTGTCGAGATTGTAATATGTCAGCTGCTTTTTGACTCCCTGCCAGCTATAGCTGATACTTTCTCCCTGCTGGCTGTCATCCGTCAGAACCGTCATAATATCGGAAAGGGAAGCATCCATATCCGCAAGCATCGCTGTTTCCTGCATTCCCTTATGATGCACAATCCCTCCCTGTGCATCTGTCAGAAATGCGTATCCGGTGCTGCCAACTGTCGTTGTATCTACCTGATCTGTGATCTTTCCGAAATCAATATCCATGCCGACGATTCCGATCGAGGTCCCGTCCTCCGCATACAGCGGAACCACATAGGAAATCATATAGACGTTGATATTGGCATTCAGATACGGATCCATCCAGATCGCCTTCTTCGCCTGCACCGGAAGATAATACCAGCCCACATGCTCCACATCGCCCTCCTCATACATGGAGAAATCAGTAGGGGTCAGAAGCTGAAACTCATCCTTCAACGATTCCCGCTGGGTAAAGACACCAGAGGTAGGATTGGAGTACTGGGGATTATAGCGCACATATGCTGTAATGGCTCCGTCCGTATGATTTGCAAAGTCTATGACGGTCTCTTCGATCAACTTTGTATAAGTATCCGCGTATGCCTTGCTTTTCTGAAAGGACGCAAAATCAAAATCCTGCATGGCAAGCTCGCTTAAGGTGTTTACGGACTGCTCGATCTTCTGGATCGTGGAATTAATCTGTCCCGTCTGCATCCTCCCCGTCAGCTGCATTCTGTCTCTCGCATCGCTTCTCGACATACCTGTTGAATTCATAATTGCGAGCCAGCCAATCACCATTGCCGTAAAGAGAGAACATGCTAAAATACCAGTAATCAGTTTCATCTTTATTGTCTTCATGGGTTTCCCTCCATTCTTTTCATGACTCCAAATTTGACTGCATCTGTTTTCTTCCCTGCATGATAGCTGTTTATTACTGATACTCTCTATTTTAGCAGAATGTTCATCATTATTCAACATTTTACTGAAATAATATCTATTTTGCATAAATAGTTTTACTATTCTATTATTTGCAGATCACACAATCGCATGCCGCGCTGCATTCTGTTTTTCAAAAAACAACCGGAGCTTGACCACACTTTTCCTGTATGCTACAGTCAGATTAACAAGATTTTTCGCACGATCGTGCAGACAGGAGACTCCCATGATATACAATGTAGACAACTACGGTGCCCTCGGCGACGGCACCCACAACGACACTGCGGCAATTCAGTCCGCCATCGACGACTGCCATAAAAACGGCGGCGGTCGCGTCATTCTCAGCGGAGGAAAGACTTACCGCTCCGGCACACTGATTCTGCCCTCCTACACCGAGCTTCACCTCGAGACAGGCTCTGTCCTAAAGGGAAGCGATAACCTCGAAGATTATAACGTCCTCGGACTGCACCGCCCCGACTCCTCCAAATCCGGCACACCCTCCTACGAAAACTGTGATTATACCGGTATGCCCACCCTCTACTTTCTCTATGCGAAGGACAGCGAATATGTCTCCATCACGGGAAACGGCATCATCGACGGAAACGAAGAGTTGTTTTACGGCACTGTGATGCCCTACCACATCGACGGTAAATTCTATCCGAGAGTGCCGCTTGTCTTCATGGAGCATGTCAGCCACCTCACCCTGACCGGGATCACACTCGCCAGAAGCGCCTTCTGGACGACCCACCTTGTCGGCTGTGAGGATGTACTGATCAGCGGCATCCGTATCCTGAACAATCTCCGCATGGCAAATTGTGACGGCATCGACCCGGATCACTGTAAAAATGTACGGATTACAGACTGCCACATCGAATGTGCCGATGACTGTATTGTGTTTAAAAACACCGCGGCGGCAATGCAGTACGGCGCGTGTGAAAACATTGTTGTCAACAACTGTACACTGATCTCCACCAGCGCCGCAATCAAATTCGGCACGGAGAGTGAGGCTCCCTTCCGCAACATCACCGTCAGCAACTGCTGCATCAGCCGTTCCAACCGCGGTATCGCCCTGCAGCTTCGGGATAAGGGCTGTATCGAAAATGTCACCTTCTCCAACCTGACGATCGATACAAGACTGTTCTCCCGGGAACACTTCTGGGGAAAGGCGGAGCCTGTCTCCATCACCGCCCTGCCACGAACCGCCTCCACGCAGGTCGGTCATATCCGCAATGTGCTCTTTCACAACATCCACTGTACCGGCGAAAACGGAATCGTGATCTATGGGGATGCCCCCCGCAATATCTCCGATATTTCCTTCGATCATGTGGATGTCCGCCTGTGCAGCAAAACGCACTGGGAAAAGAACACTCTGGATATCCGCCCCTGTGAAAAGGACGGTCTGCGCTCCTGCGGGCTGACCGGCATCTACGCTAGGAACGCCGAGCGGATTACCTTCGACAACTGGCGGCTTGACGTCGATGCATCCGTACAGGATGTCTTCGCAAAAGAGACGGATATTGATGACTGTGAGAACATAAAAATAAACGTGTGCCGCTAGGTACACGTTTATTTATCGTCCTGACTTCTATATTGCCTGTTATGCCAGCGCCTCGCCGAGTGCCACACAGTCCGCACAGGCATTCTCATCCGGCGCTCCGTTGCAGATCACACAGTCGCATGCCAGCACTGCACCGGCTGTTCTGCAGCGGTTCTCCCAGTCTTCCATCCACTCGCCGCTGCCCCAGCCGTAAGAACCGAACAGCGCGATCTTCTTGCCGGAAAGCTTTGTCTCACACTCCTCAAACATCGGCTCGAACTCGCTTTCCTCAAGCACTTCCGCTCCCATGGCGGGACATCCGAACGCAACCGCGTCAAAATTATCCATCTGCGCAGCGCCGAACTCCGCGCTCGTCAGCAGCGTTCCCTCGCCGCCTGCCTTCTTGATGCCCTCCATCACCTGTGCAGCCATCGCCGCCGTATTTCCCGTTCCACTCCAATAAACCACTGCAACCTTACTCATATCCCTCTTCCATCCTTTCTTTTTTTATTCTATGAAGCCGCTACAATGAGCCTGTCGAGAGAGTTATGTATCCGGTAGAACTCGCAGTACGCCTTCGTACAGCGCCGGTATCTCTGAAACGTCTCCCGTGCCTGTTCCACATCCCCATATACCTTCCAGTCGCCCACCAGCTTCGCGTTTGCGGCGCCCCAGAAGATGAAGCCTTCCACATCCTCCGGCGGGTAACCCAGAAACAAGCCTATCTCATGTGGGAAATCTCCCTCGCTCTTCACACGCCTTACCAGCTCTGCCACACATCTCTCCACATCGTCGACCGGATAGCCCTTTCCCTGCAATATCCGCCTTGCCCGGGCATCCGTCAGATCCCTCTTGAGCTCCAGCGGCCGGTAAATATACAGAAGTACCCGGGAGTTGATTCCCCGGACCGGAATCAGCCGGAGCCCCTTCGGCACCAGCATCCTGTTCATCTGGCAGAACCATTTCGTCTCGACCTCGTCCGCCGGGCACGAAAAAAGATTTCCTGTTTTCAGCTTCGCCAGTGTGGGTGCCCCGTAGAGCACCAGCATTTCCTCTGCCATGTAGCATTCCCTTCATAGATGTCTTTTATTAGTTAGTCTCATCTAACCAATATTTATTATATGAATTTTCGATGCAAAGTCAATTCCCCTTCATCCACAAAAATTTTCAATAAAAAAGAGTCTGCCTCTGACAGCAGACCCTAACCTTCCTGTTCCGCAAATATCTTTGCCGCCTCGTTGACATAATCGACAAAGAAATTTTTCCTCACATAATAGTCAAACACGTTTCTCTCGGTTCCGTCCTTAAAACAGATCACCGTCCTGGACTCCGTGAGATGCCCGGCATCATTGTATTTCTCGCGCACCTCCGCCCTCTGAATCTTACTGTACTCCAGATAATACAGCCTGTTCAGCGGTTCTTTCACGATAAGGCCCTTTTTTACAAAGAGCATTCCCTCCTTCGCTGTCCGGAGCAGCGTGGTATCGAGGAGCGCCACCGTCTCCTCTTCCTTCATCGGCACGCAGAAGTACCGCAGAAATTTACCGATCTTGCGGCGATCCCACTTTGACCCCTCCGCAAAGAACCACCGTGCGCTCCGCACCTTTAAAACATCGCTGTACTTTCCGAATAAATCCTGTACCCTGCTTTCCGGCTCGCTCATCTGAACACTCTCCTGTTCTTCAATTCCTCATAGAGCAGACAATAATTATCATACCGCATCCGGCTGATCTGCCCAGCCTCCACGGCATCCTTTACGCCGCACACCGGCTCCGTCACATGCGAACAGCCGCCGAATCTGCAATACTTCTCATACTCCGCAAATTCCGGGTAAAATCCGGCGAGCTCCTCCTTCTCCAGATCAAACAATCCGAGCGAGCTGAAGCCCGGCGTGTCCAGAATATAGGTGTCCTCGCCCACGGCGATCAGCTCGGAATGTCTCGTGGTGTGCTTTCCACGCTCTATCTTTGTGCTGATCTGTCCAGTCTCCATGACAATTCCCGACTGGAGACAGTTGACGATGGAGGACTTGCCGACGCCGCTCGGCCCCGCCACCGTTGTCGTCCTGCCCGCAAGCAATGCCTTCAGCTCCTCGATCTTCGTCTTCTGCATGGCACTGACCAGAAGCGTGCGATACCCGCATGCCTCATAGATACGCCGGTATTCCTCACCGTCGCTCTCCGCATCAATGTCCTGCTTGTTGAAGCAGATGATGCAGGGAACGTCCTGCTGCTGCATCATAATCAGAAATCTGTCGAGGAGATTAAAATTCGGCTTCGGCTTCACAATGGAAAAGATCACCAGCGCCTGATCCACGTTTGCGACCGCGGGTCGTATCAACTCACTGTGCCTCGGCAGGAGGCTGACGATATTGCCCAACGTCTGCTCCCTGTCCAGCACATCCATCTCAACATTGTCCCCGACAAGGGGCTTTCTGTTATCCTTACGGAAAATTCCCTTTGCCTTGCACTCATATATCCGTTCACAGCCGTCTGTCTCCCGGCAGTGAACATAATAAAACCCTGCAATTCCCTTGACGATTTTTCCCTGCATTCCCATTTCCTACTGTGGTGTAAATTCAATTCTTCTCGTGAAAGACTTCTCCTCCGACGTGCCCGGTGTCACTTCTATCTGATTTCCGTTTTCATCGGTTCCGAAGACCGGTGCTGTCGTCACGGTATAGGTCATTGTCAGCGTTCCACCCGATGATGTCAGCGGTGCATAGTTCGTGGAATAGGGGAAGCTGGAGGTACTCGTCTCTAAAAGCACCATGCCGTCATCCGCCACGAGCTTGAGCTTGACCGTGGAGCCTGTCACATAATCCGGCGCTTCCGCCGCTGTCGGTGCCTCAATGCTTGCATTACATCTGTAGGTCGTCTGCTTCGGCTCCGGTCCCTGGCTGACCCGGATATCAATCACTGTCCCCGGCTCGACATAGAAACCGTAGGAATAGCTCTGGTAACAGATCAGTCCCTCGGCATAGGTGTCACTGTACACGCGCGTCACGGTTCCGATCTGGAGCTTCGCCTCCGTCGCCTCCACCGTTCCATCCATCTCGGAAAGTCCCATCAGATTCGGAACGCGTACCTGACTGCTCTCAACTCCGAGGCTGACAGTAAGCGTAATATTGCTTCCGCGGGCAAGCTTGTTGTTTGCGCCGGGTGTCTGAATTGCCACCAGTCCCGCCTCAACGGAATCGGAATAAGCCTCCGTCCGTGTCACGGTGAAGCCAAGCGCCAGCAGCGTGCTGTTCGCCTCCTCGTAGGTCAGTCCGATCACAGAGGGCACTACCTCTCCCTTTGCACCCGCACTGGCAGTGAGTGTGACCGTACTGCCGACCGGAACCTGTGCTCCCGGCGTCACATCAGCGCTGATGACTGTGCCCGCCTCGACAACATCGGACTCCTCATAGTCCACCTCGGACTTTAAGCCCAGCTCCGTCAGCTTGTTTCTCACGTCCTCGACGAGCTTTCCCTTGATCTCCGGCATCTCCACATAGACGATCTGCTCCGGTTCCGACGAAGACTCCTCAGACGAGGAAGAAGACTCCTCCGTCTGGATCGGGCTGCTTGAGCCATCCTTATTGTCCTTCATACCACCGAATACCTTTACGGCGAGAATAATGACGATGACGCAGATGACAACACCCGCCCCGACGGCAAGGATTGTCGTCACCTTCTCCATCTTCGGGTTATAGTCATAATCCTCTCCGTCCTCCGGCTCCTCCTCATTCTCGTACATAGAACCGGTATCCGTGCGGAGCCGCATCGTGTCCTCCCGCTCGGTATAATCCTCCTGATAGGCAGTCCGTCTCTTGATCTGCGCGACCTCACCCTCCGTGATGGTTCGCGTATTTCCATCCAGATCGGGATCATTCTGCACCACGAAATCTTCATCCGGGTTCATCAGGGACTGCTTCAGATCAGCGATCAGCTCCTGCATATTCTGGTAACGTCTGTCCGGTGACTTCTGACAGCACTTCAGCACAATGCTCTCAACAGAGCTCGGAATCTCCGGCACAAACTCCTTCGGCGAGGGCATTTCCTCCTGAATGTGCTTGATTGCGATCGCCACCGTCGTCTCCCCGTTGAAGGGCACTCTCCCCGTGAGCATCTCAAACATCGTGATACCGAGCGAATAAATATCGCTCTTCTCATCGCTGTAACCGCCCCGCGCCTGTTCGGGGGAGGTATAGTGCACTGAACCCATGACATTGGAGGTGATGGTGTTGCTCGTTGCCGCCTTGGCAATACCGAAATCCGTCACCTTCACCTTTCCGTCCTTGGAGATAATAATATTCTGCGGCTTGATGTCTCTGTGAATAATATGATTGTTGTGAGCCGCCTCGATTCCCATGCTCACCTGAATTGCTATGCTGACGGCCTCCTTGTAGGACAGCCTTGCCTTTTTCTGGATATATTTCTTGAGGGTGATGCCCTCGACCAGCTCCATGACAATATAGTAAATTCCGTTTTCCTCTCCCACGTCGTACACATTGACGATGTTGGGATGCATCAGCCCGGCTGCCGCCTGTGCCTCTATGCGGAACTTGGATACAAAATTTGCGTTTTCACTGAATTCCTGTTTCAGAACCTTGACTGCCACAAAGCGGTTCAGCTTATGACATTTCGCTTTATAAACATCGGACATGCCGCCGGTTCCGATTTTTTCCAGTATCTCGTACCGGTCGCCTATCATCATTCCAATTTTAACCATAACTGCTCTCCACTCCGATTCAATGGTTTCCCTAGTCCAGGGGCTCGATCAGTATCACACTGATGTTATCCATACCGCCATTCTCATTTGCCCTGCGGACAAGCTCCTCCGCCTTTTCGACAATGTCTCTGGCTCCATCAAGTATCATACGGATTTCTTCATCCTCCAGCATGTTCGTCAGTCCGTCGGTACACATGAGGATCAGGTCTCCTTCCTCCAGCTTCACGCTGAAGAAGTCCGCCTTTACCGTATCCTCTGCCCCCACCGCTCTGGTTATGATATTTTTGTCCGGGTGATTTCTGGCCTCGTCTCTTCCGAGACCGCCTCTTCTGACCATTTCCTCCACCCAGGAATGATCTCTTGTGATCTGTCTGATTTCGTGACCGCCTACAATGTACAGTCTGCTGTCTCCCACATTGGCAACGGAGAGCGTCCCGCCGTCACAGCTTGCCGCCACGACAGTCGTTCCCATCCCCTCCAGCTCCGGCATTTTCTCTGCACTTTCGCGTACCTTCCCGTTTGCCGTTTCAATCGCTCTCCCGAGCAGCTTTTCCGGTATGGTTTCGTCAGATCCGGCGATCTCCTCCACCATCGTTGTCACAGCGAGCTTCGATGCATAATCTCCCGCCTTATGTCCCCCCATGCCGTCAGCTACAACAAAGAGATTCGGCAGATGACCAACCGGCTCTTCCGAGGTATATACAAAATCCTGATTCAATTTTCTCCTCTTGCCGATATTGGTAACAGAAAACGTCTTTATCACGCTTATGTCTCCTCCAAAGTCCGCAGGGCGCCGATCGTCTTATGTCTCAACTGTCCACAGGCCCCGTCGATATCCCTGCCCATTTCTCTTCTAATAGTAACATTTATTTTGTTTTTTTCAAGTTTATTTTTGAATGCCTGAATCCTCGCGCCCGTGGACTGCACATAGTCCCTCTCCTTGATCGGGTTGACCGGAATCAGATTTACATGACAGCAGAGCGGTCTCGCAAGCGCCGTCAGCTCTGCCGCATCCTCGTCCGTATCATTCACGCCGCCGACCAGACTGTACTCAAAGGTGATCCGTCTGCCCGTCTGCTCAAAGTAATAGGCGCATGCCTCCATCAGTTCGGCAATGCTGTACCGATTCGCTATCGGCATCAGCTTCCGCCGCTTCTCGTCCGTCGTCGCATGCAGAGAGAGCGCCAGTGTAATCTGCAGCTTTCTCTCCGCCAGCTGCCGCATACGGGGCACGATGCCGCAGGTTGACACGGTAACGTTTCTCTGGCTGATATTCAGTCCGTTCTCGTCTGTCAGCATCCCGATAAAGGTCAGAAGATTCTCATAGTTGTCCATGGGCTCACCCGTCCCCATGACCACAACGTTGGAGACCCTCTCGCCCGTCAGCTTCTGAATCGAGTAGATCTGATCCAGCATCTCTGCGGGTGTCAGGTTCCGCTCCAGACCGTCCAGCGTGGACGCACAGAACCTGCAGCCCATCCTGCATCCAACCTGCGAGGAAATGCAGACACTGTTTCCGTGCTTATACTTCATCCACACGCTCTCGACCACATTCCCGTCGGACAATCCAAACAGGTATTTCCTTGTGCCGTCTATCTTCGATTCCTGCACCTGCACGACCTCCAGCGAGGTATAGGTAAAGCTCTGCTCACACTTTTCCCTGAGCGCCTTTGAGAGATCCGTCATCTCCTCAAAGCTCCCGGCGAGCCTGACATGCATCCACTGATACATCTGCTTCGCCCGGAACTTCTTCTCTCCCATAGTCTCAAGCACTTCTGTCAGCTGTGCCAGCGGCAGCGATTTTATATCTGTCTTTTCTTCTATTATTTTTTCCATATTAATCAGCCTTCAACGGTTTCTGAAATTTCGCAATAAAAAAGCCGTCCGCCGCCATATATCCCGGCAGAAGCTGGATGCAGGCGCGCCGCTCCTCTGCGTTCAGACCATCCTTTTTCCCCTCTGCATCGCGGAGAGCAGCGGTCTCACGCTTCTGTGTCTTAAGCGTCTCCGACAACTCCTCCTCAACGGAAACCGGCGCAAAGCCCAGTTCTTCAGCAATATAGCGCACCATAGCCTCATTCTCCGCGGGATTTACAGTACAGGTACTGTAGAGAAGCGTTCCGCCGGGCTTCACATACCGGCTGCAAACATCCACAATCTCCCTTTGCAGTACATGAAGGCTCTCCATTCCCTCCCGGGTGATATGGTATTTGATGTCACGCTTCTTTCCCATGACACCAAGCCCGGAACATGGCACATCAAGCAGCACGACATCCGCCTTTTCTTCCTTCTCTGGATCAAGATTCCTCGCGTCCCACTCCTGAATCTCGATATTGTCCATCTGCATCCGCCGGGCGTTTTCCCGGATGCGCTCCGTCTTTTCCGCAGAGACATCCCTACTCAGCACCTTCTCCGCCTTCTCCGCCGCAAGGATGCTCTTCCCGCCGGGTGCCGCACAGGCATCCAGCACAAAGTCCGTCTTTTTAATACCGGCGAGCTCCACTGCCAGCGCAGAACTCACATCCTGCACCGTCCACTTTCCCTCCGCAAAGCCGGGCAGCGCATTGATATTATCGACATGCTCCAGCCTGCAAAGATAAGGCAGATAGGCTCCTTCCCGGATCTCCGCCCCCGCCTGTGCAAGCTGATCCTTAAGCAGCTCCCGTTCCTTCTCCGAAAGCCTCGTCGAAAAGCGCACGGAGACGGGATGCACCGCCATGATCTCCTCTAACATTGTTGCCGTTATTTTCCTGCCGTATTCCTCCAGCCAGAACCCAATCAGCCATTCCGGCATGGAATCTTTCACGGACAGGTAGCGCACGGGCTCCGCCTTCTCATCCGGCATGGGCAGCTGCTCCCTGCTTCTGGAGAGATTGCGCAGCACACCGTTGACAAAGCCCCGCAGATTGCCGAACCTTCTCTTTACTGCGAGCTTGCACGCCTCATTGCAGACTGCGCTGTCCGGTACGGCATCCATGTAGAGGAGCTGGTAGACGCTCATCCGCAGCAGGGTCCGCACAAGGGGCTTCATCTTCCGGACAGGAACCGTGGAAAAATGATCCAGATAGTAGTCAAGCTCAATCTGTCTCTCGATGGTTCCCTCCGTCACACGCTTGATAAAGGCCTTGTCGCGCGCGTCCAGATAATTGTATTTGTCTAAAACCGCCCGGATCAGCTGATTGGAATACTGCTCCCCTTTTTCAATGGAAAGCAGGGTATCCAGTATGATCTCTCTCGTATTCTCTGCCACCGTTTAGTCTCTCCTCCTGCGGTTGCCGAACAGCAGGATCAGTCTGAGCAGCTGCAAAATGGAGGATGCCGCTGCCGCAACATAGGTCATTGCCGCTGCGCTCAGCACCTTCTTACAGCCGTCATTCTCCTGTGTCGTCATCAGACCGTACTGGTCAATCTTTGCGACGGCTCTAGCAGATGCATTAAATTCCACCGGCAGGGTCACAAGCTGGAACAGCACGGACAGGGCAAATGCCCAGATGCCGATCTGGATCAGAACATTGTTCCAGCTTAAGATAATACCCAGAAGGATAATCGGGATGCCCAGACGGCTTCCGATGTTCACGACCGGTACAAGCGCCGTTCTGAAATTCAGGGGCGAATATCCCTGTGCGTGCTGGATCGCATGACCGCACTCATGCGCAGCAACGCCCACCGCCGTCACGGATGCCCGGTTATAATTTCCGTAGGAGAGACGCACTGTGTTGGTTCTGGGGTCAAAGTGATCTCCGTCCTCGCTCTCCAGACACTCGACCTGCACATTATACAGACCCTCGTTGTTCAGAATCCGCCTCGCTGCCTCCGCACCGGTCAGCCCTGTGGAATTCTGAATCTTATCATACTTCTTCATGACTCTGTTGACATGCGCGCTCGCCCAGAGACAGAGCAGCATACCGATGATTACAAGTCCGTAGGTAACATCATAGTAATAGTACATCCTGTTCACCAAACCTTTCTGCTATCCGCAAATCTGCAAACTAAACGCTCTCAAGCACCTCGCCCGGCTGCAGCTTCACGCCGAGCAGGAAATCGTGTGCAGTCATCCTCTTCTTGCCCTCGAGCTGGAGCTCCAGTATCTTCAGCGCACCGTCACCCGTCGCCACCGTCACGGCATCCTTCTCCACGCGGAGAAGCTCTCCGGGAACATGACCGGCAACCGGCTCCTCCGGCAGGGGAACCGCCTTCCATATCTTCAACTGCTTCCCCTTATAGCCGGTGTAAGCGCTCGGCCACGGTGTCAGGCCACGGATCAGCCTGTCAATTTCGAGCGCTGACCGTGTAAAGTCAATCCGCCCCATCTCCTTCCGGATCATGGCGGCATAACAGCTCTCCTCATCATTCTGCTTCTGCGGAATCAGCTTTCCCTCTGTCAGAAGC
>USGM01000040.1 GCA_900554205.1 uncultured Lachnospiraceae bacterium | reverse complement strand
GCGTGTTGCCATGGGTCGTGCAATCGTTCGTAACCCTAAGGTATTCCTGATGGATGAGCCTCTGTCCAACTTGGATGCTAAGCTGCGTGTACAGATGCGTATTGAGATTGCTAAGCTGCATCAGAGACTGGGAACCACCATCATCTACGTTACACATGACCAGACCGAGGCTATGACGCTTGGTACCAGAATCGTTGTTATGAAGGACGGCGTTATCCAGCAGGTTGATACTCCTCAGAATCTGTATGAGAAGCCTTGCAATCTGTTCGTTGCAGGATTCATGGGATCTCCTCAGATGAACTTCCTTGATGCTACCGTTAAGGTAAACGGCAGCACAGCTAACCTTGAGATCGCAGGCCGCAGCATTCCTCTGCCTCCTGCAAAGTCCAAGAAGCTGATTGATGGCGGCTATGACGGAAAGGTTGTTACCTTCGGTATTCGTCCTGAGGATGTATATGATTCCGAGATGTTCATTGAGAGCTCACCTCAGAGCGTATTTGAGTCTACCGTTAAGGTATACGAACTTCTTGGTGCAGAAGTTTATCTGTACTTTGATCTCGACGAGTTCCCGATCACAGCAAGAGTTGACTCCCGTACAACTGCAAGACCTGGTGACAGCATCAGATTTGCATTTGATATCGAGAAGATTCATGTATTCGATAAGGAAACCGAGCAGGTCATTACCAACTAATCTGAAATATTTCAAAGGGGTGCTGGTGACAGCGCCCCTTTTTTCAACACAGGAAAATGCTTGCGGAGCATAAAAAAATCGGGTATTATGAGTAATAAAGACAGGGAAAGGTGTGGGAGAGAATATGATCTCAAATCAGACAATACAGACCAGCATTGACGAGCTGAAAGCAATAACAAAGGTAGATTTGTGCGTATATGATCTCGGCGGGGCAACGCTGGCTTCGACGACCGATCAGATTGACATCAACGGGGATCTGATTGTCGGATTTGCCAATTCTCCGGCAGACAGTCAGGTAATAGGGACGCATCATTTGCTGAAAATCCTTGATGAAGGCGAGCTGATGTACATTCTGGTTGCAAAGGGAACCAGCGAAGACGTCTATATGGTGGGAAAGATCGCAGTTTGTCAGATCCAGAATCTTGCGATTGCCTATAAGGAGAGATTTGACAGGAACAATTTCTTCCAGAACCTTTTGCTGGACAATCTGTTGCTTGTAGACATCTATAACAGGGCGAAGAAGCTGCACATTGAGGTGTCGGTGCCGAGGGCGGTATTCCTTGTGGAGACGGGGCTTGAGAAGGACGGAATTGTGACAGAGGTTCTGAAGAGCATGTTTTCCAGCCAGGCGGGTGACTACATTACTGCGGTGGATGAGAGCAGTGTCATCCTGATTAAGGCGTTGGAGTCGAATACCTCACACGACGAGCTTATGAACATTGCCGAGACGATCGTGGCGATGGTGAACGGCGAGGCGATGATGAACGTCAAGGTGGCATTCGGAACGATTGTACCGGAATTGAAGGACGTTTCCAAATCCTACAAGGAAGCAAAGATGGCGCTTGATGTCGGAAAGATCTTCTATGCAGAGAAAAATGTGGCGGCATACAGCACGCTCGGAATCGGCCGTCTGATCTACCAGCTTCCGATCAATCTCTGCAAGATATTTATTGAGGAGATCTTCGGAGACAATGTGCCGAGTGATCTGGACGAGGAGACCCTGAATACAATTAATAAGTTCTTTGAAAATAATCTGAACGTCTCCGAGACTTCCCGACAGCTCTTTGTACACAGAAACACACTGGTGTACAGGATTGAAAAGCTCCAGAAGAGCACCGGGCTGGATCTGAGAAACTTTGACGACGCGCTGACCTTTAAGATTGCATTGATGGTCGTAAATTATATGAAGTATCTTGACAATAGCGAGTACTAAGCAGACAACCCCTCGAATATATTTTAATCAATCAAAGTATATTCGGGGGTAATTTTATGCGCTATGACAGAAGGATCAAGTATCTGGACTATCTGGAAAATGGTGAACGTGTGCGCGGGTGCGGATTTGCAAGACTTGAGCTGCGGGATTCCCATCTCATTATGGATCTGAATATCAGGGGGCTCCGATGCGCGGAGGGATTGGCATGTGATGTAATTCTTTGCTCGCAGGTAAAGGAGGCGGCGGTAGGGAAAATCACGTTTTATAATGGAGAGGGAAAGTTCCGACACGAATGTCATGTAGAAAATGAAATCGGAAAAACAGGAATTGCTTATCAGGAGCTGTCGGAAATCCGCATCCGTGTGGGAGAAGGAAGATTTGTCTCCTGTACATTCAGGGAGAATGAGAGAGGGGGAGCTGAACTCAGTGCGGCGGAACAGAAAAATGTCGCAAAGACAGCCGGACAGTGTGCTGATGAAGAATGTGGGGAGCCGGAAGGTGGGCAGCAGAGGGAAAATCCGCAGGAAGTGAAGCGGTTGGAACCGGAGAGCCGGCAGGAACGGAATCTGCCGGAAGTCGTCGAACAGCCGACGGAAATCCCAGAGCCGTCACAGGGCGCACGCGGGCGCGCGCAGACCGAGCCGGAACCAGCCACAATCATGGCCTTGCAGGAGGACAAGTGGCGGCAGCTCTGCACGGTTTATCCGCATGTCAATCCCTTTGGGGATGAAAGGGAGTACCTCTCGGTCGGACCGGCGGATTTCGTGCTGTTTTCGGCGGATTCCTATCGGGCAGCAAACAACAGCTTTCTGCTGCATGGTTTTTATAACTACGGGCATCTGATTCTGACCAGAGTCGAGAGAAAGGGCGAGATACTCTATTATCTGGGCGTTCCCGGAAACTATTTCGAGAGGGAAAAGCAGGTTGCCGTGATGTTCGGCTTTGAGAGCTTTGAGTGTGCACAGGAACCGGCACAGGCATCGGATTTCGGCTATTATATGATGAAGGTTCAGATGTGACAGAGACGGCTATATGCCCTCGTAGTCGAAGGGCGGGATAAAGCTCTCTGCCGCGGTACCGTCCTCCTGCATAAAACCGTTTTCAATGCCGATCCTGTCCGCGAAATCCAGAACCCGGCGGTATTCCTCCGGTGTGACCTTGCGGTTTAATTCGGGAATTTCGCTCACACCCGCAAGGGGAGTGTACTGGTTCATGATGCTGATATAAATGGCATCGCCGTAGGTGGTATGCAGATACCTCAGAATCTTTTTGGAGTCGGCAGCCTGACCGGGGAGCATAAGGTGGCGGACAATGATCCCCCGCTGCATCAGCCCGGTTTTGGAATCGAATACAGCAGTCGGGGTCTGACGGAACATTTCCGCAATCGCAGCCGTCGCAACCTGAAAATAGTCCGGAGCAGAGGAATAGCGGGCGGAGAGGTCACCGGAAAAGTATTTCAGATCCGGCAGCCAGATGTCTATGAGACCTTCCAGAAGACGCAGTGAAGCCACCTCCTCATAGCTGCCGGTGTTATAGACGATGGGAATGGACAAGCCGTGCGTCTTGGAAAGCTCTAAGGCGCGGCATACCTGCGGGATAAAATGTCCCGCCGTGACGAGGTTGATATTGGCAGCGCCCTTTTCCTGAAGCTCCAGAAAGATCTGGGACAGGCGTTCCACGGAGATGACCTTGCCGGATTCACCCAGAGCAATCTCATGATTCTGGCAGAAAATGCATTGCAGGCTACAGCCGGAGAAGAAGACCGTACCGGAGCCGCAATCGCCCGAGATACAGGGTTCCTCCCAGAAATGCAGGGCTGCCCTTGCAGCGCGGAGCTGGGCGGTCTGACCGCAGAAGCCTGTCTGCCCCGCTGCGCGGTTGGCATGACATCTGCGTGGGCAGAGCGTGCAGTCCGACATATATGAAGTTATCTTTTCGGGAGTCATTGACATAGAAGGATACCTGATCGAAATATTTTAAAAACCGCACACCCGGATACAACTCCACCCGGCTGCCTTGCGGCACATGAAAGGTTCTGCTTAGTGCTGCTTTGTTCCCAACCTGACACGGTTCGCAGATTCTCATTGCGCAAGACCGAATTTCAACATCATATCACGAATGTACGGCTTTATAAGTGTATCGGTTTCCGGGGATTTTGTCAAGGATTTTGCTGTTAATTGTTTGTATGCTATGTTATACTGAATAAAAAGATAAGCTGTGAGGGCGGGAATACATGAAGATAAAAATAAAAGAGATGAGCTATGAGGATGTGCTGGCGAAGCCGGTTGGACTGCATCGGTTTCCGAGGAAACCGGGAATCGGCTTTCGGACACTCCTGAAGCTTCTGTCGGCTTCGGATCTGAAGGCGACTAATTTTACCTGTCGGGAGATAGGAATGGAAAGACTCGGGAAAAAGGAGCCTTGCCTGATACTGATGAACCATTCCAGTTTTATTGATCTGAAAATCGCTGCGACGATTCTGTACCCCCGTCCCTTTAATATCGTCTGTACCTCAGACGGATTTGTCGGAAAGAGTGGTCTGATGTACAGGATCGGCTGTATTCCGACAAAGAAGTTTGTGATGGATATGCTTCTTGTCCGTGACATGATGTTTGCGTTTAAAAAGCTGAGAAACTCCGTGCTGATGTTTCCGGAGGCGAGCTACAGCTTTGACGGAACCGCCACCCCGCTGCCGGAAAGTCTCGGGAAATGTTTGAAAATGTTGGGTGTTCCGGTCGTAATGATCAAGACCTACGGGGCGTTTGCCAGAGATCCGCTGTACAATAATCTCCAGCTGCGCGAGGTGGACGTCTCGGCGGATATGGAGTATCTTCTTTCCCCCGAGGAGATTGCCAATAAGAGCGTTGCGGAGCTGAATGCCATTCTGACGGAGAAATTCACCTTCGACAACTTCCGCTGGCAGCAGGAGAACAATGTCAGGATCGAGGAGACCTTCCGCGCGGACTGCCTGAACCGCGTCCTCTACAAATGCCCGCACTGCGGCACAGAGGGAAAGATGCTCGGCAAGGGGACAAAGCTCACCTGCCAGAGCTGCGGCAAGGAATACGCGCTGACAGAGACGGGCTTTATGGAGGCGGCGGACGGTGACACGGAGTTTGCCCATGTTCCCGACTGGTATCGCTGGGAACGGGAGTGTGTCAGAAAAGAGCTTGAGGAGGGCAGCTATGAGCTGGATGTGGCTGTCGATATCTGCATGATGGTAAATATGAGCTGTATCTACAAGGTCGGGAGCGGCAGACTGCACCATGGCACAGACGGCTTCCACCTGACAGGCTGCGACGGAAAGCTCGATTATTCCCAGAAGCCGTCGGCCTCCTACAGCCTCTACTCTGACTATTACTGGTACGAGGTGGGCGACATGATCTGCATTGGCAATACGGAGGTGCTGTATTACTGCTTCCCGAAGGAGGGCGGAGATATTGTGGCGAAGACGAGACTTGCAACGGAGGAGCTGTATAAGCTGACAAGGGAATCTTCCAACAGGCGAAAGATAAAATCTTCTTGACAACGGGAAAGCAGTGTGTTTATATAGGTTTGTTAAAAGAAAGCGAGGAATTTTTTTGTCGTCGGTAATTGTAAAGGTAAATGCAAAATAAATAATGCAGGGTGAAGATTCAGGATTTCAGGTTCGGAGTGTGCCCAAATACCATTACAGTTGCGATTGACAGAGTTTATGACCCGCAGAATTTAATGTGGATTGGCGAATATAATGAGCGTAAGTGAGCCAACACTTGATGCGGGTGGTGAACGGCGGATATTTGTTATGAATGAAACGATTGAAGGAGCATGGCTGTATGGCTATGCTCTTTTTGCGTATGTTATCACAAACTTGCTATGCACAAAGAATATGTGCAGACACAAATTCGTCATGCGCAAGGAATGTGCGCAGAAATGGAGAAAAAATGAATCAGACGGAAAAAAATTTGGAATTTGATAAGATAAAGGAAATCTGGAGTGCGCTGGCACTGACAGACAGTGCGAAGAGAGAGATCCGGGAGACGACGCCGGTTCTCTCGGAGGTGGAGCTAAGGGCGAGACTGCGGGAGACGACGGAGGCGAAGACCATGATGGAAGAAATGGGAACGCCACCGTTAAGTGCAATGGAAGGTGTCAGGGAGCTGATGAATGTGGCGGAGAGAGGGGACTGCCTGACAGCGGCGCAGCTGGAGCAGGCAGAGAGCGCGCTGACGGCGGTGAAGCGGTTGAAGGATTATCTGAATCGCTGTAAGGCGCTGGAGCTTTCGCTTCCATGGTATGAGCAGAATCTCGATGAGCTGGATGAAACCCGTGAAAGCATCCATGTCAAAATCCGAAACGGAGCGGTGGATGATTACGCCTCAAAGCTTTTGCATGAACTGCGGAGCGGGATTGTCCGCCTTGAGGAGAAAATGAAGGAAAAGGCGGAGGCGGTGATCCGCAGCTATAAAGAGTGCATGTCGGACAGCTACAGCGTAAACCGGAACGGGCATCTCTGCGTGCCGGTGAAGAAGGAATATAAGTTCCGTGTGAGCGGCAGTGTGATCGACAAGTCGGCTACGGGCAATACCCTGTTCATTGAGCCGACGGCTGTGGCGAAGTACAGCGAGGAGCTGCAGCTGATGCGGATTGATGAGGAGAATGAGGAGAGGAGGATATTGTATACACTGTCTGCCATGCTGGGGGAGCAGGGGGAGACAATGGAGCAGAACCTGAGAACAATGGAGAAGCTGGACTTTTGCTTTTCCAAGGGAAAGCTGAGCATGGAGCTTGGCTGTGCCGCCCCGAACATCAATACAGAGAGAAGGATCAGGCTGACAGCGGCGAGACATCCACTGATGGATCGCACTGTGTGCGTACCGCAGGATTTCTGTATTGGGGAGACGGACGGCAATTTGAAGCAGACACCGGATGTGGAGACGAAGCCGGAACAGGCAGGGAACGCGGAGAAGAAGCAGGCGCAGTGCGCGGATTACAGGGGCGTCGTGATTACCGGCCCTAACACGGGAGGTAAGACGGTGGCGATCAAGACGGTTGCCGTCAACTGTATGATGGCGCAGTGTGGACTTCATGTCTGCTGTGAACAGGCGGACATCTGCATGAACAGCAACTACCTCTGCGACATTGGAGACGGACAGAATCTGTCCGAAAACCTGTCTACCTTTTCAGCGCATATTACAAACGTGCTGGACATTCTGAAAAAGGTGAACCGGGAAAGTCTGGTGATTATGGATGAACTCGGCTCGGGTACTGATCCGGCGGAGGGCATGGGCATTGCAGTTGCGATTCTGGAGGAGCTGCGTAGGAGCGGCTGTCTCTTCCTTGTGACGACTCATTACCCGGAGGTGAAAACCTATGCGGAACAGGCGGAGGGCATTATCAATGCCAGAATGACCTTCGACAAGGAGAGCCTGCGCCCGCTCTACAAGATGGAGATTGGGGAGGCGGGGGAAAGCTGTGCCTTCTATATCGCGGCGAGACTTGGAATGCCGGAGGCGATGCTTCGGACAGCGGAGCGTGCGGCATACGGAGCGGGGATGGGAGAAGCGTCGAAGCCCCGGGAAATACCGAAGCCGCCATGCGGAGACTGTGCAGAGGGTACGGGAGTTCCCGCAAATGCGGACATTCCTGAGCCGGAGAAAACAGAAAGGAAACGCACGGCATACCAACAGGGCCCACGCATTCAGAAGAAAAATAACAACGGAGCGCTGACAGGACAGAAAGCAGAACTCACGGAAAAGTTCCAACGCGGTGACAGTGTCATGGTTTACCCGGATAAAAAGATCGGCATTGTCTGTGAGCCGGTGAACGAAAAGGGAGTGCTGCGGGTGCAGCTGCGCGACAGAAAGATATGGATCAGCCATAAGCGGGTCAGATTACAGGTGGCAGCTGCGGAGCTATACCCCGAGGATTACGATTTCTCAATTATCTTTGATTCCGTGGAGACCCGCAAGCTGCGCCACAAGATGGAGAGAAAATATGTGGAGGGAGCGGAGCTGCATCTCGATCAGGACTGAGTAGAGGCCTTGCGCGCCTCCTTCTCAGCCTTATTCCGGACTCTTAACTCTGAGAAGAACAGCTTCAGCATGTCGCTGCATTCCTGTTCGAGAATGCCCCGTGTGACGGCGACCTGATGATTAAACTGCGGCATATCAAGGATATTCAGGATAGACCCGGCACAGCCCGCCTTGGGGTTCATGCAGCCCATGACCACCTCGGGAATCCGCGCCTGCACGATGGCTCCGGCGCACATCTGGCAGGGCTCCAGGGTAACATAGAGCGTGCATTCCTCCAACCGCCAGTCACCGATGACCTTGCTGGCTTTGTTGATGGCAGTAATCTCAGCGTGCGCCAGGGTATTTTTGTCCGTATTGCGCCGGTTGTAGCCCCGCCCGATAATTTTGCCCTCATGCACGATGACGCAGCCTATGGGCACTTCCCCGAGAGCGTAGGCCTTCTTTGCCTGCTTGAGGGCCTCCTTCATATATTTTTCCTGAACAGTGGATACCACAGCCATAAGAATCCTCTTTCCTTGTTGAATAAGCTAAGTGAATTAGTGGTGATGACTTCGCGAGCCTGCGCGCGGAGGGTATGTGGCGAGGAAAGTGCTGCCTATACCCAACGAACCTGCGCGCGGAGGGTATGTGGCGAGGAAAGTGCTGCCTATACCCAACGAGTCTGCGTGCGGAGGGTATGCGGCGAGGAAAGTGCTGCCTATACCCAACGAACCTGCGCGCGGAGGGTATGGAGTGAGGAAAAATTTTCCATACCCAGCCGCAGCCTTCTTAAACATTACAAATTGACATTTCTGCAACTTAACTATAGTATAGAGGGAAAGAGGTTCTGCGTCAAATAGTAAGCCGCCATGGACTTCGTTTTTTAGAAGACGAAAGAAAACGTATTCCGCCGCCGCGGAAGGCAGCGGGAGTGTACCTGCGGTGGTTGGTGCATTTTGTGCAACGCTACTTGTGGAAACAGGAAAGGAACTTGAGCATATGGTATCGATAAAGGAAGTTGCAAAGCATGCCGGGGTGGCTATTTCCACCGTCTCGAAGGTATTGAACGGTTATCCGAACGTCAGCGAGGAGACGAAACAGAAGGTCAACGATGCAATCCGGGAATTAAACTACATCCCGAACACGATCGCTGCGGCATTGTCCTCCAAGCAGTTCGGCAGAATCGCGCTGGTGCTGGACCCCAAGCGTCAGACACAGGCGATCGATCAGGTCTTCATGCAATATCTGCTCGGTGCGCTTGACAAGGCGAAGGAGCTGAACGTCGAAGTAATCACGGTATTTACCTCCATGATCGCGGGCATGAGCGCGGAGGAGATCACACGGTATTTCCTTTCCCAGAGCATTGCGGGAATCATTATCTACGGGCTTTCCAAGGAGGATAAGATTCTTCAGAAGCTGATCGCGGACAGGAATTTTGCCTGTGTTGTCGTGGATGCGCCGATTGTCAATTCGAGGACGACCTCGGTCAGCATCGACCATGAGCAGGCGCAGTATGATGTCGCAAAGAAGACGGTGCTCGACGATGGCTGCAAGAAAATCTTATATATTGCCGGAAAGAAGGACGGATATGTCACGGAGCAGCGTCTTAAGGGGATGAAGCGGCTGGTGGATGAGCTTGGCATTTCCATGCTGGTGCGGCAGGGCGAGTTCAGCGAGCTGGCAGCGAGAAACATAGCGCTCAAGTATGCGAAAAATAAGGATTGCGTTGTCTGTGCCTCCGACCTCATGGCAATCGGGGCGATGAATGCGCTGATTGATATGGATATTTTCCGTCCGGTGTGCGGCTTCGATGGTATTACACTGATGGGCTATGTCGGAAAGCAGATGAATACGGTGAGACAGGACTTCTATCACATCTCCAGCAGGGCGGTGGAGGAAGTCAAAAGGCTGATGGACGGACAGGAAGGGCAGCAGGTAGTGATGCCCTACAGTGTTGTGAAAATGTACTATAAGGACATTATTTGTTAATTCATTTTTCACAAAAAATCTTTTATGTCTTGCGGAAAACGTTTTCCTGTGATATTCTGGCTTTAGTCGGGAACTATAAGGTTTAAAAGACGAGAAAATGACAGGGTTTTATGTCCGGGCACATCTGACATAAAACAAATGTGACAAAGGTGTGCAGAAATGAGGAAAATTATGAATTTGGAACAGCAGTTGAATGAATTGACGGGGAAGATGTACGGAAAGACGATTGCGGCATGTACGGATGCGCAGCTTTACAACAGCGTGCTTCAGCTGACAAAGGTGCAGATGGAAGCAAAGCCCGTGATCAGCGGGAAAAAGAAGGTTTACTACATTTCCATGGAGTTTCTGATCGGAAAGCTTCTGTCGAACAATCTGATCAATCTGGGAATCTATGATGAACTGAGCGAAGTACTTGCAAAGAACGGAAAGAGTCTGACTGCAATCGAGGAGGTTGAGCCGGAACCGTCTCTCGGAAACGGTGGTCTCGGACGCCTCGCGGCATGCTTCCTTGACTCTATTGCGACCCTTGGCCTGCCCGGCGACGGCATTGGATTGAACTATCATTACGGACTTTTCAAGCAGGTATTCCGTGAGAGACTGCAGAGAGCGGAGAAGAACGACTGGATCGAGGAAAATTCATGGCTGACCGATACCGGCGTGCGCTTTGAGGTGGCATTCGGCGACAGAAAGGTGACCTCCGTGCTCTACGATATTGATGTAATCGGATATGAGAACGGCTGCAATAAGCTGCACCTTTTTGACGTCCAGTCTGTAGACGAGAGCCTTGTAAAGGAAGGAATCGACTTTGACAAGACGGCGATTGACAAGAACCTGACTCTGTTCCTTTACCCGGATGATTCCGATGAGGCGGGCAATCTGCTTCGTATTTATCAGGAATATTTCATGGTCAGCAACGGCGCGCAGCTCATTATCCGTGAGCTGAAGGAGAGAGGCTGCGACCTGTGCCACATGGATGAGTATGCAGCGATCCAGATCAATGACACCCATCCCACGATGGTAATTCCCGAGCTGATCCGTATCCTGACATGGGAGGAAGGCTTTACGATAGAGGATGCCGTGAACGTGGTGAGCAAGACCTGCGCATACACGAACCACACCATTCTCGCGGAGGCGCTTGAGAAGTGGCCTCTGGCTTATATCGAGAAGGTTGTGCCCCAGCTGGTTCCCATCATCAAGGAGCTGAGCGCGAGAGTTGCGAAAAAGTACACTGATCCCAAGGTACAGATCATCGATGAGAATAAGCGCGTGCATATGGCACATATTGATATTCATTACGGTTACAGCGTAAACGGTGTTGCTGCGATCCATACCGAGATCCTGAAGCAGAGTGAGCTGAACCATTTCTACAAGCTCTACCCTGAGAAGTTCAACAATAAGACGAACGGCATTACCTTCCGCCGCTGGCTGCTGTCCTGTAACAGAGAGCTGGCAAGTCTGCTCACGGAGACGATCGGTGACGGCTATAAGAAGGACGCGAACGAGTTGGAGAAGCTGTTGGCGAAGAAAGACGATGCGGCGGTTCTGGATGCCATCGATGGTATCAAGCATCAGAAAAAGGAAGAGCTGGCTGCTTATATCAAGGAGAAGGAAGGCGTTGCGCTGGATACGGATTCCATCTTCGACATTCAGGTAAAGAGACTGCACGAGTACAAGAGACAGCAGATGAATGCGCTGTATATTATCCATAAGTACCTTGAGATCAAGGCAGGAAAGAAACCTGTCAGACCAATGAGCTTTATCTTCGGTGCGAAGGCGGCTCCCGCTTATGTGATCGCACAGGACATCATTCACTTACTGCTTGTGATGTCTGAGATCATTAACAATGATCCTGAGGTCAGCCCTTACATGAAGCTTGTCATGGTTGAGAACTACAATGTAAGCTATGCAGAAAAGCTGATTCCGGCATGCGATATCTCTGAGCAGATTTCCCTTGCATCCAAGGAGGCATCTGGTACAGGAAACATGAAGTTCATGCTGAACGGAGCAGTGACACTCGGCACCAGCGACGGCGCAAACGTGGAGATCCATGAGCTTGTCGGAGATGAGAACATCTATATCTTCGGTAAGGACAGCGATACCGTTATCGAGCACTATGCAAAGGCGGATTATGTGTCTAAGGATTATTATGAGAAGAACCCTGTCATCAAGGAGGCAGTTGACTTCATCATCAGTGACAAGGCGCTCAAGGTAGGACACAAGGAGAATCTGGAACGTCTCTACAAGGAGCTTCTGAACAAGGACTGGTTCATGACGCTGCTTGACCTCGAGGAGTATATCAGCGCGAAGGATAAGGCGTTTGCGGATTATGAGGACAGAGAGAGCTGGAAGAAGAAAATGCTTGTGAACATTGCAAAGGCGGGATTCTTCTCATCCGACAGAACCATTGCGGAGTATAACAGGGACATCTGGAAACTGAATAACTAATCGTGACGTTGCACAGGATGCACAGACCACCGCAGGCACGCTCTCGCTACCTTCCGCACGCAGCGTGTGCACAAGGCACCGAAGTACGCGGTGCCTGCAAGTACGCAAGCTAAGCACCGGCGGCTCCAGAGTGTGCTGCTTGCGGTCATGTGCATCCTGCACAACTGTTGCTTGAAATTTAGGAGTTTGGCTATCGCCAAAAATAATATAAAGGAATATAGAAGGATATGGGGAAGAGAGTAGGGAAGAGAGTAGGAAAAAGGTGTGTTAGCTTTGGACTGGCGGTGCTGCTGGTGCTTACGGCGGTATGCAGCTTTCTCGGTAAGCCGGTGACGGTTCGGGCAGAGGGGGGCGCTGTAATAAAGCTGCATTATAACAGGACGGACGGAGACTATGCTCCCTGGAGGGTATGGTTCTGGGAAGCCGGCTGCGGCGGCGCGGATTACTACTTCGAGGAGACGGATGGCGAGCAGGTGGCAACCATGGAGGTTTCCCCCGGAGTGACGAGCGTAGGGTTTATTGTCCGCACGGAGGACTGGACAAAGGATGTGGATATGGATCAGTTCATTGACATCTCTGAGGTGATTTCGGGAACGGTGAACGTCTATGTCGAGTCCGGTGTGGAGGGCTATACCAAGGAGTACGGGGATGATGTTGTCATTGGAATCAAGCTGAAAAAAGCGTCCTATGACAATGAAAATGCGAAGATCCGTGTGGAGATGACAGCCCCGATTGAAGAGCCCGAGAAGGCATACAAAGTGTTCGGCAGGGACGGGGAGATCACAATCAGCGAGGTAAAGGCCGGTGAGGATAACGTTTATATCCTGACACCGGAGGCCGGGCTGGATATTTATCAGGATTACGGAATCAGCTTTGACGGTATGGAGTATGAGGTAAGAATGCCGAATGTCTATTCCACAAAGGAGTTTGAGGAGGCGTATACCTACGAGGGCGATGACCTCGGCGCTGTATGGACGCCGGAGAAGACCGTTTTCAAGGTGTGGGCGCCGCTTGCCGATGAGGTTTATGTGAATCTGTATGAGAGCGGTGATGCTTCGGCGGATGACCGGACGGAGCGGCTCGCCATGACCGCTGATGTGAACGGAACATGGATTCTGGAGGCGGAAGGCGATCTGAACGGCACCTATTATACCTATGAGACAGTGAGAAACGGCGAGAGCGCGGAGGCGTGCGATCCCTACGCGAGAACGGCCGGAGTGAATGGCGTCCGCGCCATGGTTATTGACCTCGATAGCACTGACCCGGAGGGCTGGGAGAATGACAGTGATCCCCATGCCGGGGAGCGGATCACGGATGCCGTAATCTATGAGCTGCATATCAGGGATTTCTCGATGGATGAAAGCTCCGGTATGGAGAATACCGGGAAGTACCTTGAATTTACGGAAAAGGGAACGAAGACAGCCGGGGGTGTGACAACGGGTGTCGATTATCTGAAGGAGCTTGGCATTACGCATCTGCACATCCTGCCGATGTACGACTTCGGCTCAGTGGATGAGACCAACCCGAAATTTAACTGGGGCTATGATCCGGTGAACTACAATGTGCCGGAGGGCTCCTATTCCACAGATCCCTATAACGGCGAGGTGCGTGTCAGAGAGGCAAAGCAGATGGTGCAGGCATTACATGAGGCAGGCATCAGCGTCGTCATGGATGTCGTTTATAACCATGTACACAGCGCCGAGGAATTCTGTATTAACAAGCTTGTGCCGGGATATTTTTCCAGAATTAACGAGGACGGAAGCTATTCCAGCGGCTCCGGCTGTGGAAATGATACGGCGAGCGAGCGCAGCATGGTAAGGAAATACATTGTGGATTCCGTCAGCTACTGGGCGGATGAATACCATATCGACGGCTTCCGCTTTGACCTTGTCGGCCTGCTGGATGTAGACACGATCAATGAGGTCATGGAAGAGGTTCATAAGACGCATCCAAACGTTATCTTTTACGGGGAAGGCTGGACGATGGCGACGGAGGTGACAAAGCCGGGCGTTGAGCTGGCGACACAGACCAATTCGGCGCTTACACCGGGATTTGCGTATTTTAATGACAATATCCGCGACGGCCTCAAGGGCAGCGTGTTCAATGAGACGGAGAAGGGATATGTCTCCGGCGCAGAGGGGATGACAGAAGAGATTGCAAAGGCATTCATGGGAAGCTCCTCATGGTGCACAAGTCCTGCGCAGACAGTCAACTATGCATCCTGCCATGACAATCTGACAATGTTTGACAGACTGAAGCGCTCCTGCCGCAATACCTCGCAGGAGGATCTGATTAAGATGAACAACCTCGCGGCAGCAGTCTACATGACGTCGCAGGGCGTGCCGTTCCTGCAGGCGGGAGAGGAAATGCTGCGGTCGAAGGTGAACGGGGACGGAACCTTTAACAATAACAGCTACAATGCGAATGACAGGGTCAACAGTATCAAGTGGAGCAATCTGGAACAGGCGGAATACCGGCAGGTAGTCGAATATTACAAGGGGCTGATTGCCTTCCGCAAGGCACACAGCGTACTGCGTCTTGATGATGCGAAGCTGGTAGAGGAGCATGTGAGCCGTTTGGAAAATGTGCCGGAGAATGTGCTTGCCTTTGACCTGACCGGAGGCGTGGAGGGAGAGACCGCGGACGAAATGTTCGTGATCTTTAACGCCAATAAAGAGACTGCGACGGTTGCACTTCCCGAGGGCAACTGGAATGTCTACATCAATGGCAGTGCGGCGGGTACGACCGTACTCGGAAGCTTTGTCGGCGAGGCACAGGTTGAGCCGATAACAGCCATGGTGCTGATCCGCGAGGGTGAGGCACCGCAGAAGGAGACGGAAACGACAGAAACCGAAGTCTCTGCGGAACCTGTTTCCGCGGCAGAGCCTGCGGAGCCGGAGCAGAGTACCGGACGGGGAATCTGGATCGTGATCGGATGCGTCGGGGCAGCTGCTTTGTGCGGTCTGGCTGTAGTTTTGAATCAAAAGAACAAACGTAAGTAAATAGAAGGAGAGAAGGACATGAGAGCGAGCGGTATTTTATTGCCGGTTTCCAGTTTGCCGTCAGAATATGGAATCGGTTGTTTTTCAAAGGCGGCATACGATTTTGTTGACAGATTGGCGGAGGCGGGACAGCGTTACTGGCAGATTCTCCCTTTGGGGCCGACGAGCTACGGAGACTCGCCCTACCAGTCCTTTTCGACCTTTGCGGGAAATCCCTATTTCATTGATCCCGATGATCTCGTAAAGCGCGGCTATCTGACAAAGAAGCAGTGCGACAGCTATGACTTCGGTGACAATGCAGAGTATGTAGATTATGCTAAGATCTATGAGAGCCGCTTCAAGCTCCTGCGCGAGGCATGGAAGAACAGCAAGATTTCGGAGGAACCGGCGTTCCGCGTGTTTGTCAAGGACAATGCCTACTGGCTCGATGACTATGCGCTGTATATGGCAGTCAAGGTATCCTTCGACAATGTCTGCTGGGTAGAATGGGATGAAGATATTAAGACTCGTAAACCCGAGGCACTTGCGAAATACCGCAAGCAGTTTGCGGAGGAGATCGAGTTCTATCAGTTCCAGCAGTATCTGTTCCGCATTCAGTGGGAAAAGCTGAAAGGCTATGCGAATGACAGGAAGGTACAGCTCATCGGCGATATTCCGATCTATGTGGCGTTTGACAGCTCCGATGCATGGGCGAATCCTGAGCTGTTCCAGTTTGATGAAAGCTGTAATCCGACTGCGGTGGCGGGCTGTCCGCCCGACGCGTTTGCCGCGACGGGACAGCTTTGGGGGAATCCGCTTTACAACTGGGAGTATCATGAGAAGACCGGCTTCGAGTGGTGGATGAAGCGATTGGAAGCTTGCTTTAAGATGTATGATGTAGTCAGAATTGACCATTTCCGTGCGTTTGACGCTTATTATTCCATACCGGCCGGCATGAAGACGGCAGAGATCGGCACATGGGAGCCGGGCCCCGGATATGCACTTTTCGAGACGATGAAGAAGAAGCTCGGCGAGAGGGCAGTCATTGCAGAAGACCTTGGCTTTTTGACCCCGTCTGTGTTAGAATTAGTAAAACGCACCGGTTATCCCGGCATGAAGGTGCTGCAGTTTGCGTTTGATTCCAGGGAAGAGAGCGATTACCTGCCTCATAATTATATCCATAACAGCGTCGTTTACACCGGAACCCACGACAACGACACGACAATGGGCTGGTATGAAAAGCTTCCGAAGCAGGATAAGGAATTCTGCGACCGCTATCTGAATCTGGCGGGGAAGACACCCGGGGAGATCAAATGGGAGTTCATCAGGGCAGCGCTTTCCAGCGTGTCCGATCTGGCGGTCATCCCGATGCAGGATTACCTTGGGCTTGGCTCAGAGGCGAGGATCAACACACCGTCTACGCTGGGAGATAACTGGAAGTGGCGCATGAAGGACGGCGCATTCACAAAGGAGCTTGCCGCACAGATCAAGGAAATGACGATCACCTACGGCAGAGCGCCCCGAAATGTCAAAAAGGATGATGCGCCCGTTAAAAAAGCCGGAAAGAAGACGGAGTAATCAATGAGGATTTGCGGTTTTCAGAAGACAACATTATTAGATTTTCCAGGACATGTAGCAGCCACCGTTTTTACCGGTGGCTGTAACTTTCGGTGTCCTTTCTGCCATAACGCCGGACTTGTGCTCGACCCGGAAGGGCAGTCCGCCATACCGGAGGAAGAGGTTCTGGCGCATCTGCGGAAGCGGCGGGGGATGCTGGAAGGTGTCTGCATCACCGGCGGTGAGCCGACCCTGCAGCCTGACCTCGCCGGATTTATCGGTAAGCTCAAGGAGCTGGGGTATCTCGTGAAGCTCGATACGAACGGTTACAGACCCCGTGTACTTCAGGAGCTTATTGAGACGAAGCTGGTGGACTATGTGGCGATGGATGTCAAGGCATCGGTGAAGAATTATCCGAGGGCTTGCGGCTGTGCGGGGATGGATGTCGCGCGGATCGAGGAGAGCATTGCTATCCTTAAGAGCGGCAGCGTGCCCTATGAATTTCGGACGACCGTTGTGGACGGCATACATACCGTGGAGGAGTTTGAGAGCATCGGCCGTCTCCTTGAAGGCAGCAGCGCCTACTATTTACAGGGCTTCGAGGAGAGTGAGAACGTGATGCAGGAAGGTTTTCGTGCCTTTCCGGCGGAGACAATGGAGAGGATGGCGGAAATTGCGAGAAAATATGTTGACAAAGTGGAGATTCGTGGAGTAGGATGAAAAGCATCCGTCTCTGAAACTGTGTGGAAGACAGTGAGGAGATAAAACTAAGATAAGGGATGTGTCGCAGGACACAGGAATGTGTTGAGATGAATATCAAAAAGAAATTAATCGGAAGTCGTGCATTCTATGCAATGGTTCTGGGAGTGGTTGTGCCGATCATGATTCAGAACGGCATCACGAACTTTGTGAGTCTTCTGGACAATATCATGGTGGGGCGTGTCGGAACGGAGCAGATGTCAGGCATTGCGATTGTGAACCAGCTTTTGCTGGTATATAATCTGGCAATTTTCGGGGCAATATCCGGTGCCGGGATCTTTGGTGCACAGTTTTACGGCTGCAAGGATCACAAGGGAGTACAGCGGACGTTCCGCTTTAAGCTGTACATCTGTATTGCCCTTGCGGTTCTGGGAATCATCGTTCTGTTCTTCGGCGGAGAGAAGCTGATCGGGCTCTATCTGCACGGCGAGGGGAATGAGGAGGCATTGGAGGCTACACTGAGATATGGAAGAGATTATCTGCTTGTCATGCTGACGGGACTGATTCCGTTTACGGTGGAGGAGATTTACGCCAGCACTCTGAGGGAGTGCGGCGAAACGAAGCTTCCCATGACAGCGGGGGTGACGGCAGTGTGCGTCAATCTGGCGCTGAACTATATCCTGATCTACGGAAAACTCGGTGCGCCGGCGCTCGGAGTTGTCGGTGCTGCCGTGGCGACCGTGATCTCACGTTATGTGCAGGCGTTCATCGTCATTTTCTGGACACATACCCATGCGGAGAGAATGCCCTTTATCCGCGGGGCATACCGGGAATTCAGCATTCCTGCGGGTCTGGCGGGGAATATTGTGCGCAAGGGTACGCCGCTTATGGTTAATGAGATTCTGTGGGCAGCAGGAATTGCCATCCTGAACCAGTGCTATTCGATGCGCGGCCTTGACGCTGTTGCGGCGCTGAATATCTCCTCCACCATCTCGAACCTGTTCAACGTTGTGTTCATGTCGATGGGAAATGCCATAGCGATTATTGTCGGACAGCTTCTGGGAGCCGGCAAGATGGAGGAGGCGAAGGACACGGATACAAAGCTGATCGCGTTCTCTGTAATGTCCTGCTTTGTGCTGGGGGCCATTTTATTCGTGTTATCGCCGCTGTTCCCGATGATATACAACACCTCTCACGAGGTAAGGATTCTCGCGGCAGATCTGCTGCGTGTCGCCGCGTGCTGTATGCCGATCTGGGCATTTATGCATGCAAGCTACTTCACGCTGCGAACCGGAGGGAAGACTATTATAACCTTTTTGTTTGACAGTGTGTTCCTTTGGGTGGTGACGACACCGGTTGCGTTCTGCCTGAGCCGGTTCACCGAAATGCCCATTGTGCCGCTGTATCTGTTCTGTCAGCTGCTTGACCTGATCAAGTGTGTGATAGGCTTCATCCTCGTAAAGAAAGGTGTATGGCTCAACAATATTGTCAGCACGGAGAAGAACGACTGATAAGCTCTATTTCACATCATTCGGGCTTTCCTTGCCGGATTCATAATCGGAGGCATTCTGCAGCGTCGTCTCGGCGATCGCGCGGAGAGCCTCTTTTGTAAAGAAGCCCTGATGGGATGTGATCATGACGTTTGGAAAGGAGAGCAGCCTTGCCGTTGTGGAATGCTCCAGAATCTCGTCGGAGCGATCCTCGAAGACATTGTTTGTCTCCTCCTCATAGACATCAAGTCCGACACCCGCAAATTTGTGCATTCGGATCCCTTCAATTAAATCGGCTGTTTTGACAAGTGCTCCGCGTGAGGTGTTGACAAGAATGACACCGTCCTTCATCTTGCGGATAGTATCAATATTGATCATGTGGTAGGTGGAATCCATGAGAGGGCAGTGGAGCGAGATGACGTCACTGCGGGACAGCAGCTCATCCAGAGTCACATATTCCACAAAATCCTTGATGGATGGATTTTCGTACACATCATAGGCGATGACCTTCATGCCGAAGCCTTGGCAGATGCGGCACATTGCGGCGCCGATCTTTCCTGTGCCGATGATACCGGCGGTCTTCTGGTAAAAGTTAAAGCCCATAAGCCCGCTCAGGCTGAAATCATTCTCCCGAACCTTGTTGTATGCCTTATACAGTCTGCGGTTTGCCGCGAGAGCCAATGCCATCGCATGCTCCGCCACCGCCTCCGGCGAGTAACCGGGAACACGCATGATGCGGATGCCGTACTGTCTGGCGGAATCCAGATCGACATTGTTAAAGCCAGCGCATCGCATCAGAACCAGCCCGATTCCCTTATGGTGCAGGATCGAGAGCGTCTGTGCGCCGACATCCGAGCTTACAAAGCCGCATACCGCGTCAAAACCTTCGGCGAGTGCCGCCGTTCTGGGGTCGAGATCGGATTTCGTGTATTCGATCTCAATATCGGGAAAGTCTTTCAGAGTCTCCTGAAAAGAATCCTTGTCATAGCTTTTGGTGTCATAAAACAAAATCTTCATGGCAGATACCTCCTATCTTTAGTGTATCCGAAAACATAGAGTTCATGCCGAGGATTTGGAAAAAGATATTGAGGGATGAGGCAAGTAACGGAAAACTTGACATTGCACCAGAGTGACGTTATAATCATTTTAACAAGAGAGCCAATGACTAGTGTACACCTAGCCGCTGGCAAAATGTGATTCTACAAAAAGTAGCGCCTTAGTTTGCTAGACGGGGGCGCTACTTTTTGCGTTGAGTGTAGATAGCAAGAGTTATTACTGCGCAAAGCATAATTACAAATTGGATTAAATCCGAATATGTAACCATTGGCACCAGCTCCTTTCCTTGACGTCCAGCAGCTGACGTATCACCCCATTGGCTCCCCGGGTAAAACTATTATTACTTTATTATATATCATATATAGTATATTTTCAATCCTATTTATATAAAATACAAGAGGCGGGAGCGTCAGCTCTCGCCTCTTGTGATATGTCGTATTAAATTTTATCCCATTGTGATGACAACATTGTACTCGGTCTGACCCTTTACATAGGGAATGATGTGACCGTCCACTGCTGTTCCGTTTACTGTCATGGAGGCGATACCCTTCTGGACATTGTTCGGGTTCTTTACCTCGATGTGGTAAGTGCCCTCGCGGAACTGTCTGGTAAGGGTGAAATCGCCGAAGCCGCTGGGTACGCAGGGATCAACGGACAGTCCGGTATGGGTGGGATATACACCCAGAATGTACTGGGAGATATTTACGAAAGTCCATGCCGCTGTACCGGTAAGCCAGCTGTTCTTTGCCTCACCGTGGAACTTTGCATCGCGTCCTGCTACCATCTGGGAATACACATAAGGCTCGGTGCGGTGGATTTCACTGATGTCCTCGATGTAAGCGGGGCAGGTCTTCTTATAAATATCAAAAGCTCTGTCACCTCTGCCGATCACAGTTTCAGCGATGGATACCCAGGGGTTGTTGTGACAGAAGATTCCGGCATTTTCCTTATATCCGGGCGGATAGGAGGAAACTTCGCCAAGTTCGAGGTGATACTCGGTGTAAGCAGGCTGGAGGATCATGACGCCGTATTTGGTGTCCAGACGCTCCTTCACGGAATTCAGGGCGCGCTCTGCGAGGCCTTCCTTGACGCCGACGCCTGCCAGTACGCAGAAGCCCTGCGGCTCAATGTAGATCTGACCCTCGCGGCATTCCTTGGAGCCAACCTTGTGGCTGTATGCATCGTATGCGCGGAGGAACCATTCGCCGTCCCAGCCGTTTGCGAGGATGGCATCATACATAGCGGAAACCTCGTTCCGTGCTCTCGCCGCTTCGTCCTTGTCTCCTAACAGCTCACAGAGCTGTGCATACTCCTCGCCGTACTTTACGAACATTCCGGCAATGAAGACGGATTCCGCTACGGGACCCTCGCTGGGGCCGAAGGTCTGGAAGGACTCTCCGGGATGAGCGGAGAAGCAGTTTAAGTTCAGACAGTCGTTCCAGTCTGCACGTCCGATCAGAGGCAGGCTGTGAGGACCTTTGTGTGTTACGGTATAGTTGAAGGAGCGCTTTAGGTGATCCATGAGGGGAGCAGCCACGCTCATATCGTTGTCGAAAGGAACCATCTCCGTCAGAATGGAGGTGTCGCCTGTCTCGCGGACATAAGCGGAGGTTCCGGCGATCAGCCAGAGCGGATCATCATTGAAGCCGCTGCCGATATCGGAATTTCCCTTCTTGGTAAGAGGCTGGTACTGATGGTATGCGCTGCCATCCTGGAACTGCGTCGATGCAATGTCGATGATACGCTCTCTTGCACGGTCGGGGATCAGATGCACGAAGCCGAGCAGATCCTGACAGGAATCGCGGAAGCCCATGCCGCGGCCGATACCGGACTCGTAGTAGGAAGCAGAACGGGACATGTTAAATGTCACCATACACTGATACTGGTTCCAGGTATTTACCATGCGGTTCACCTTCTCGTCGCCGGAGGAAACCGTGTACTTGGAGAGCAGCTGCTTCCAATAAGCCTGTAACTCTGCAAATGCCTTGTCAACACCTTCCCCGGTATTGTACTTTTTCAGCATTTCCCATGCCTTTGTCTTGTTGATTACGCCGTAGGATTCCCACTTGTCATCCTCTGCATTTTCGATATAGCCGAGAACAAAGATATAGGTCTTGCTCTCGCCGGGTGCAAGCGTTACATCCAGCTGATGGGAGGCAATCGGTGCCCAGCCGCTTGCCATGGAGTTTGTGCAGGCGCCGTTCTCGACTGCCTGAGGCCTGTCAGCGCCTCTGTATGCGCCGAGGAACTCATCGCGGATCGTGTCAAATCCGGCAACAGGTGCGTTTACAGAATAGATAGCGTAATGATTTCTGCGCTCTCTGTACTCGGTCTTGTGGAAAATCGTGGAGTCTACGACCTCAACCTCGCCGGTGCTGAAGTTTCTCTGGAAGTTCTTCATATCGTCGTCAGCATTCCAGAGACACCATTCTACATAAGAAAATACGGAAAAGCTCTTGGATGCGGAGGACTCGTTCGTCAGTGTCAGCTTCTGCAGCTCGCAGTTGTCGTTCATCGGGACAAAGGAGAGCAGGGATGCCTTCAAACCGTTCTTTGTGGAGGTAAAACGGCTGTAGCCGATACCGTGGCGGCATTCGTAGCTGTCAAGCTCAGTCTGGGTCGGCTGCCAGCCGGGATTCCAGATCGTGTCGCCATCCTTTATGTAGAAATATTTGCCGTTGCAGTCAGTCGGTACATTGTTGTAACGGTAACGGGTCAGGCGCAGCAGCTTGGCATCCTTATAGAAGGTATAGCCGCCGCAGGTGTTGGAAATAAGACTGAAGAACTCGTTGCAGCCCAGATAGTTAATCCAGGGGAGAGGAGTCTTCGGGGTAGTGATTACATATTCCTGATTTGCATCATCAAAAAACCCAAATTTCATAGCTTTCTCCTTGTAGTTAATTTTTATACAGTGACGAGGTTACAAAAAACCGAAAACGATTAAGAAACCCACGCTATATTCCAGATTATATATAAAGTGGGTGGAGAATGCAATAGAAATATGGAAAATTGCGCAAAGAAAAAGTATTTGCAGAGTTGTGTGCCGTGTGAAGACAATGCATCGGGACGGCGAAAACGATATGAATGGATACACACACAAAGAACGCTAAAAATAGAAGGAAAAGGCATGTATATAAGAAATGCTATACAAATTGCCACGTTACGCAACGTGTGTCGCGAGCAAAACACACAAAAAAAATTAAAATTCGCTTGCAAAAGTATAAAAGGTGTTGTATAGTGAAGATACGAAAACGATTAAGTGAACAACGGAGATAAAGGTATGGCATCGCTGAAAGACATTTCAAAGGTGTGCGGCGTGTCGGTGGCTACGGTAAGCAAAGCGCTGAACAATCACACCGACATCGGAGAAGAAACAAGGGCACACATTAAGAAGGTCGCGAAGGAAATGGGTTATTCTCCCAATCTCTCAGCGAGGGCGCTGAAGACGAACAGAACCCATGGCATCGGGGTGCTCTTTATAGACGAAGCCACAAGCGGACTGACGCATGACCACTTTGCCGGAGTGCTTGACAGCTTCAAGCGGACGGCGGAAAAGGGTGGTTATGACATTACCTTTATAAACTGCTATAAGGACAGAGAGGACCGAATGACATATCTGGAGCACAGCCGGTACAGAGGCTTTGACGGTGTGGTGCTTGCCTGTATTGATTTTAGTGATCCTGAGGTTATTGAACTGGTTCAGAGCGATATTCCCGTTGTGACGATCGACCACATCTTCAATGACCGGATTGCGGTAATATCCGATAACATTGCCGGAATCAGAGATCTTGTGGAATTTATTTACCATAAGGGTCACAGAAGGATAGCCTATATCCATGGCGATGATTCAGCGGTTACCAAGAACCGCGTGTCCAGCTTTTACCGGACAGCCGAAGCACTGGGGCTTAAGGTGCCGGATGAATATATCCGGGAGGCGGCGTACCGTGACACGGTGAAAACCTACGCGGTGACGAATGAACTTATGGATCTGCCGGAACCGCCGACCTGTATCATATATCCTGATGATTTCGCTGCATTCGGCGGAATCAATGCAATCAGGGCAAGGGGATTGCGAATCCCGGAGGATATTTCGGTGGCGGGATATGATGGCATAGCGGCAGCCCGGTATCTGGAGCCGCAGCTGACGACCCTGAAACAGGATGCGGAGCAGATCGGATGTGTGGCAGCAAGACAGCTGATCAGTCTGATTGAACGACCGAAGACCACAGTAGTTGAACAGATAGTCATTCCCGGAACGGTTCTCGAGGGCAGGTCGGTGGCAACGATTCCCCGGACGGAGCAAGTCGGACGCTGACAGAATTACTTCTGATTATATAGTCGCTTTGAGCGGCAGAATGAGAGGGAATATGAAAGAATTTTTTAGAAACACATGGAAACACAGGGCTCATGTAGTGATGGCGCTGCCGGTATTTCTGGTATTACTGTTCTTTTCGTACATACCGATGAGCGGTCTGGTGATGGCATTCAAATCCTTTGACTACAGCAAGGGTATCTGGGCAAGCCCATGGAACGGCATCGAAAATTTTAAATTCCTGCTTGCTTCCAAGGACATCTTCTGGAATATGACGAAGAATACGCTGCTGTACTATGTGGTATTCACCGGAGTGGGAACCTTCCTGAATGTAGTTCTGGCAATCGCAATTGACCAGTTCGTATTCAAGAAGTGCGCGAAGGTAATGCAGACGGTAATGATTATCCCGATCTTCATCTCCTACGCGGCGGTACAGTTCATTGTATACGCGTTCATCAGTACCGACACAGGTATCCTGAACAATGCACTGGGAATGCATGTGAAATTTTACACGACGGCTTCGCTCTGGCCGATCATTCTGACCGTTGTAAAGATGTGGAACAGCGTGGGCTACGGCTCGGTGCTTTATATGTCAGTTTTGTCCGGTATTGATACAGAGCTGTACGAGGCAGCGGAGATCGATGGCGCAAATAAGTGGCAGCAGATCAAGCATATCACACTGCC
>USGM01000039.1 GCA_900554205.1 uncultured Lachnospiraceae bacterium | reverse complement strand
GTAGATAAATCTTTTGCTATTCAGGCAGGTCGTGAAGTTCGTGTTATGGTTGTGCCGGAACAGATTTCAGATGCCGATATGGTTCTGTTAGCGCGCGATATTTCCAAGAAGATTGAAGCTGAAATGGAATATCCGGGACAGATCAAGGTAAATGTGATCCGCGAAAGCCGCGTGATTGATTACGCAAAATAACCGTAAGAACAGTTTTGACTTGAAAATTTCATAAGAAAAGAAGACCGTCGTACAGAAAATGTGCGGCGGTTTTTTATTTTCCTCTTGTGAAAAGACGTTGAATGTAGTATTATATTTCCAATGCCATGTATGATTGTATACAATAATTCAATGATAATCTTAAGGAGGACATATGAAATTGTATCAGGAAATGAGTAAAGAGGAACTGTTGTCATTGAAGAGTCAGCTGGAGCTGCAGTATGAGGATGTAAAGGGAAAGGGCTTAAAGCTGGACATGTCCAGAGGGAAACCTGCTGTAGCACAGTTGGATATGGGGATGGACATTTTTGATGTCCTGAACTCCGAGAGCGACATGAAGAGTGCGGATGGGATAGATACCAGAAACTATGGCGCACTGGACGGCATTCGTGAGGCGAAAGAGATGATGGCGGATATTATGGGAGTTTCTGCGGAGAATGTCATTGTCTACGGAAATGCCAGCCTTTCAATCATGTATGATACTGTTTCAAGATCCATGACACATGGTGTGATGGGAAGCACGCCGTGGTGCAAGCTGGATAAGGTGAAGTTCTTATGTCCTGCCCCCGGATATGACAGACATTTTGCGATTACACAACACTTTGGCATCGAAATGATTACCGTGCCGATGTCGCCGGAAGGTCCGGACATGGATATGGTGGAGAAGCTTGTGGCGGAGGATGCAGCGATCAAGGGTATCTGGTGTGTGCCGAAATACTCTAATCCTCAGGGTTACTCTTACTCGGATGAGACGGTGAGAAGGTTTGCACGGTTAAAGCCTGCAGCAGAGGATTTCCGTATCTATTGGGACAATGCTTATGCGATTCATCATCTTTACGAGGACAGACAGGACGAGATACTGGATATTCTGGGAGAGTGTGAAAAGGCCGGGAATCCGGATATGGTATATGAATTTTGTTCTACCTCAAAGATTACCTTTGCAGGCTCTGGACTTGCAGCAATGGCGGCTTCAAAGGAGAACCTTGAGTATGCGAAGAAGTCTATGACGATTCAGACGATCGGCTATGACAAAATTAATCAGCTCCGTCATGTCCGCTTCTTTAAGGATTTCAAGGGCATTCAGGAGCATATGAAGAAGCATGCAGCCATGTTACGACCGAAGTTTGAAGCGGTTCTGGAAGTCCTTGAGAGAGAACTGGGCGGTCTCGGAATCGGCACATGGACAAAGCCGAACGGCGGATATTTCATCTCGTTTGACGCGATGGAGGGCTGTGCGAAGGAGATCGTGGCAAAGTGTAAGGAAGCGGGCATGGTGCTGACCGGAGCCGGAGCAACTTATCCTTATGGCATAGATCCGAAGGACAGCAATATTCGTATAGCGCCCTCTTTCCCTTCTGCAGAGGAGATGGCGGTAGCGGCGGATCTGTTTGTGCTCTGTGTGAAGCTGGTAAGTGTCAATAAGCTGTTGGAGAATGCAAAGATTGAAAAATAAAATTTTTCAATCACGAGATTTGTGTCTGCGCACTTGACACAAACTTGCTATGCACAAAGAGCGCGCGAAGAAATGAGGAGATCATGGAAGAATATAAGCGTTTGAAGCGTGAGCTGGTGGCGAAGGGTGCCATTATCGATTATTATCAGGATACTATGCTGATCCCGAACGGCAATACGGCAAAATGGGATCTGATCGACCATAAGGGCGCGGCGGCAGTGGTTGCCGTGCGTGAGGATGGCAGGCTGCTGATGGTACGGCAGTACAGGAATGCGCTTGAGAGAGAGACTCTTGAGATTCCGGCAGGCGGCCTAAACGGCAGACAGGAGCCGACAGAGACAGCAGCAAGAAGGGAGCTGGAGGAGGAGACGGGGTATACCTGCGACAAGCTTGAGCTTCTGAACTCCATCTATACTACCGTTGCTTTCTGTAACGAAAAGATTGATATTTATCTCGCAAAGGATCTGAAACCGGGAAAGCAGCATCTGGACGAGGATGAGTTTCTGAATGTTGAGGCGCATGATCTGGCGGAGCTGAAGCAGATGATTTTTGACTGCAAAATTCAGGATTCCAAGACAATCTGCGGCATCCTGACTTACGCGGCGAAGCTGGAGGAGAAATAAACCGGGCAGCATATTCACAGGGACATTATGCATACACATAAATGACTGCGGGAGCGGTCAGCGGGAGTGGTGTGGGATGCAGATATATGCAGGTCGGGTGCATTTTGGAAAAAAGAATCTGATGCCGGTATTTTTCATTGGAATAGTGGGCGGCATTCTTATCTTAAATTTAGGAAAGAGCACATTGCTGGAAGGAACAGGCTTGTTCGACGAGTACACGCTGTACGGGATGAAGAGCATGACTGTGGATCGCGGTGCTCTTTTTTGTTATGTCTTCCGAAGGCGGATGCTGGCGCTGCTGGTCATGGCGATTACGGCGACGACCTATCTCGGCTATGCCGCCTGTATCGGTGTGGCAGGATGGTGCGGAATGGCCGCCGGAACCTTTCTCAGTGCGCTGACGATCCGCTACGGAATCAAGGGCGTGATTTTAGCGGTTGTGAGTGTGTTTCCGCAGATGCTCTTTTATCTGCCTGCAATCATTATGATGCTGGGGTGGGGGGAGGATATCTACAGGGCGATCTATTCAAAAGGCACCCTGCCGGACGGAACCGACAGGGTGTTCTGGATGAAGAAGCTGGGCAGGCTCGGGCTGATAGCTCTCATTACAGTGCTGGGCTGTATGATGGAGGGCTATGTGAATCCCGGACTGCTGCTTGGATATTTGAAGGGGTTTTGAGTTTTATTCGTACTCGGCAATGTCATAGATCAGCTTTTCGGAATCCTCCCAGCCGAGACAGGGATCGGTGATGGATTTTCCGTAGACACCGCCGCCTACCTTCTGGTTTCCTTCCTCAATGTAGCTCTCGATCATGACGCCCTTGACAAGCTTATGGATGTCGAGGTTTAGCTTTCTGCTGTGCATGACTTCCTTCGTGATACGGATCTGCTGTGCAAACTGCTTGCCGGAATTTGAATGGTTGGCGTCGATGACGCAGGCAGGGTTTTTCAGGTTCATCTTTCCGTACAGCTCCAGCAGAAGGTTCAGATCCTCATAGTGATAGTTGGGGATGTTGTTGCCATGCTTGTTGGTGGCACCTCTGAGGACAGCATGGACAAGGTCGTTTCCCGTCGTGTTGACCTCCCAGCCCCTGTAGATGAAGGAGTGGGGATGCTGCGCAGCATAGACGGAGTTCAGCATAACGGACAGATCGCCGCTTGTCGGATTCTTCATGCCTGCTGCAACATCAAAGCCGCTGACGGTGAGTCTGTGCTGCTGATCCTCGACAGAGCGGGCCCCGATTGCAACGTAGGAGAGGATGTCGGACACATACCGCCAGTTTTCCGGATAAAGCATTTCGTCTGCGGCAGTCAGTCCGGTCTCGGCGATAGCGCGGATGTGCATTTTCCGCATTGCCATAAGACCGGCAAGAAAGTCGGGCTTCTTTTCGGGGTCGGGCTGATGGACAATGCCCTTGTAGCCCTCGCCTGTGGTGCGGGGCTTGTTGGTATAGATTCTCGGAATCAGGATCAGCTTATCCTTTACCTGTTCGTTGACACGCGCCAGACGGCTCACATAATCGCAGACGGAGTCCTCGTTGTCGGCGGAGCAGGGCCCGATGATGACAAGGAATTTATTGCTTTTTCCGGTAAGCACATCGCGGATTTCAGCATCCCGCGCTTCTTTTATGCGTGCAAGCTCCTCGGCAAGAGGGAGCATTTCACGAATTTCTGCGGGAGTAGGTAATTTCTTTACAAATTCAAAGCTCATTTCATTTGTGATCCTTTCTAAATCTTCGTAACAGGTAATTGCAAAACTTGTGATTCTGAAAGTGACGTTGCACAAAATGCACAGACCACCGCAGGCACGCTCTCGCTACCTCCCGCTCGCAACGGTGCGTAAGTCTCCAAAATACGGAGACTAAGCACCGGCGGCTCCAGAGTGCGCTGCTTGTGGTCAGGTGCATCTCGCACAACTGCCTCCTGAAATTTGTAAGTTTTGCAATTCTCTATCTTTGTAAGTTCCGAATGGAACTGAAATCATGGTAGCACACGGAGGAAAATCCTGCAAGTGTCAAGCTTTCTATTGACAATGTAAGGCAGGTAAGCTATGCTGTAAATGAGAACAGCTCTCAAAATTAATAACACTGACACTTTTTGCAGAGTGGCATATATTAAATATAACCGAAGGATTAGAGAACTACATAGGCAGGGACAGGAGGCAGATATGGCAGATATCATTATTATTACGATTATCGCGATCACCGTCTTCTTTATCGTGCGGAGTGAGCTCCGCAAGCTGAGAAGGGGGCAGTGCTGCGGTGGATGCAGTGGCTGCAACGGAAGCTGCGCCGGATGCGGCAGCCCGGTCGACAAGAAAGAAGTACAAATGTAAAATGACCCGCCCAGTGATGGGCGGGTCAAACTGTTTGTGAGGGTGTGGAGAACTCCAGGAAGAGGGTACAGGGGAGGGAAAAGCGTCATCATACCCACAGCGGCGTCTGGAAGAGGGTACAGGGGAGGAAAAGTGCAACCATACCCACATGCGAGGTCGCGGGCATCAACCTTGAACTGTTTTGACGCGCGATGAAATATTGCGTGTAATTTTTTGTTAACAAATTCGCTAAGCTTCATCATTTTCAGTGAATTCAGATATTCAATCACCTGAGTCAATTCCTCGGCGGAAAGGTGGTTCGCTATATCAATGATTGTATCAGGCTTCTTGGCGGCATCTTCCAGAGTGATGCCAAACAGAATGTAATCGGAAGATATATGGAACTGTTGACAGAGGCGATACAAGGTTTCCTGTGACATTCCCTTTTTTCCATTTTCAATTTCAGAAAGAAAGTTTACCGAAATATCCATGAATTCAGCAAACTGTGCCTGCGTATAATCGTGTTGCACTCTGAAATCGTGTACTCTTTTTCCTACAGAGCGCTTTAAGTTCTTATCATACTCCATCGTAAGCCCCTCCCAGTATTTATTTTATTCTATACCACTTTTGTTTTAATATGCACAAACTAAAGAAATACATTAATCGCTATGGGCGAAAATAAAATTCTCTATTGACATTATGTGGAAAAGATAGTATGATTCATTTCATATTAAACAGATAGGAATTATATACAAATTAATCTGGGCCATGAGGGGAGCATACATATGAAAGATAAGAAAAAAGTTGTTGAACTCACAAAATTGGCATTACCGCTTTTATCGATTCTGTTTGCGCTGCTGTTGCATGTGGTGCTGGAAAACTCGGAAAAGCATCCGACGGCTGCCTATCCTTATTTCAGTCTGGCGCTGGTGATCGGCTTTGTCGCTTATCTGTTGATTCTGCTGCTGTCCTTCCGGAAGGAAGCGCTTCGGAAAAAGCTGCTGTATAAGTGTTACTTCATTGCGGGGGCGGTGCTCTTTCTGAATCTGCTGAATCTGATCACGTTGAAGTTCGCACTGCTTCCGGTACTCTATTTCCCATCTCTGGACAGGATTCTCGGGGCGATGGTGAAGGACAGGCTGCTGATCCTGAAATGTCTTGCCTATTCCGCAAGGCTTCTGCTGGGCGGGTATCTGTTCGGTGCACTGTTCGGAATTGCGACGGGGATTCTGATCGGCTTCAGCAAGCGGGCGAATTACTGGATCATGCCGGTGATCCGGGTGCTTGGACCGATTCCCTCCACCGCATGGATTCCGCTTGTGCTGGTATGCTTTCCCTCCGCGGGCTCCGCGAGCACGTTCCTGATTGCGCTTGCCGTCTGGTTTCCGACGACGATCATGACGAGCAGCGGAATCAGCAATGTACCGAATGCATACTTCGAGGTGTCCGGCACGCTGGGAGCCGGAAAGCTGACACAGATTTTTTCGGTGGGTGTCCCGGCGGCAATGCCGTTCATGTTTCTGGGATTGTTTAACGGTACCTGTTCTTCCTTTATCACGCTTGTCACTGCTGAGATGATCGGTGCGAAATACGGAATCGGCTGGTATGTGAACTGGCAGAAGGAAATGCTGTCCTACGCAAATGTGTATGCCGGGCTGATCGTCATCGCAGTAGTATTTTCCATATTGATAACGCTCTTGTTCCGCGTCAGGGATAAGGTGCTTGTATGGCAGAAAGGAGTCATCAAATGGTAGGTGGACTGAGCATCAGGGATGTATCGAAGAGCTTTAACAGAAATGGCGAGGAGCTGGTGGCGCTGAACCATGTGAGTCTGGACATCGAGGCGGGCTCCTTTGTGTCCGTCATCGGGCCGTCCGGCTGCGGCAAGTCGACCCTGCTGCGCCTGATCGCCGGTCTGAATCAGGCGGATGAGGGCGAGCTTCTTCTCGACGGGGAGCCGATCAAGGGGCCGGGGTGCGACAGGGGACTGGTATTCCAGAATCCGACGCTCTTTCCGTGGCTGAATATCAGCAACAATATCGCCTTCGGACTCAAGGCGGAAAGGAAGCATCGGGATAAGGCGGAAATACAGGAAAAGGTCGCTGCAAATATCAGGCTGGTCGGGCTGGAGGGCTTTGAAAAGTCCTATCCGCACCAGCTTTCGGGCGGCATGTGCCAGAGGGCTTCCCTTGCGAGATCACTTGTCGGGAATCCGAGGCTTCTCCTGCTGGATGAGCCGCTGGGGGCGCTGGATGCCTTCACGCGTATGAATATGCAGGATGAGCTGCTGAGAATCTGGGAGCAGGAGAACATGACGATGATTATGGTGACACATGACGTGGACGAGGCAATCTATCTCTCGGACAAGGTGATCGTTATGTCGGCGCGGCCCGCGAAGATCGAGAAAATAATCGATATTAAGATGACGCGGCCAAGGGCGCGGAGCGGGGAGGAGTTTCTGCTCTATCGTTCCAAGATACTGAAACTGCTGAACTACGGCGGTAAGGAAGTCGAAATCGGCTATTACATATAAGGAGGAGAAGTTATGAAAGGAAATGTACTGAAAAAAGGAGCTATTTTATTGACAGCAGCGGCATTGCTGCTGACCGGCTGCGGCAGCAAGGGGGCGGACGGTGATGCTAAGGGCACCACAATGAAGATTGGCTATGGAACCGTTCTGTGTCAGGCACCGCTGCAGATCGCCATTGAAAAGGGCTATTTTGACGAAGAAGGTCTGGATTACGAGGTGGTGAAGATGGATGGCCTTGTGACGGAATATGTCGGCTCGGGACAGGTGGATGCCGCCTATGGAATGGTGAGCAAATTTATACAGCCTATTGACAACGGACTCGACATCATGATGACCGCCGGTGTACACAACGGCTGCATCAAGGTTCTGGTAAAGCCCACTTCCGGCATTGAGAGCATTGCCGACCTGAAGGGTAAGACGGTCGGCGTGAACGGTCTGGCAGAGGCTCCCGCCGTGCTGTTAAAGCGGGCGCTGAGCAGCGAGGGCATCGGTGTGACCTCCGACAACCTTGAGGTGGATTTTGTGATATACAGCAACTCCGATCTGGCGATGGCGCTGGAGAATGACGCCGTGGACGCAATCTGTCTCGTAGACCCTGCGGCGACGGTGGCTGTCAACCAGTACGGCTACAATATCCTTCTGGACACCGCCAAGGATGAGCCTTATGCGGCGGAATATTGCTGCGCGACCTTTGTGACCGGCGATTTCGCAAGGAATTACCCGGAGGAAGCCGCAAAGTTTACAAGAGCCGTGATGAAGGCTTCCGCATGGGTGGAGGAGCATCCGGACGAGGCGGCACAGCTTTTGATCGAGAAGGAATATCTCTCCGGTAATCCCGAGGTGTTTGCAAACATTCTGAGAAGCTATAACTGCAAGCCCTCCGTTCAGGGCGGCTATGATTCGACGGTCAGCAATGTCGATGAATTTAAGAGAATCGGGCTGCTGAGCGAGGACATTGATACGGATGCATTTGTGAAAAAGGCGTTTATCTTCCTTGACGGAGTGGAAGAGACATATTAAATGGGAGGAACCCGATGCAGGAAGTATTTAAAATCAGACCGAATATCTGGCACATACAGGATGTAGAGGGAGTCTTCTTTACGGTGCTTGTCGGGGAGAGGGAGGCGCTTGTTGTTGACAGCGGCTATGGAAAGGCTGACCACAGGGCGTTTGTGGAAAGCCTCATCCATATGCCTTACCTTGTCGCCAATTCGCACGGACACCCGGATCACGTCGGCGGCAACAGCCAGTACGACACGGTCTATGTGCATCCGGCGGATCTTGTCATGGCGGAAAAGAAGGGCTCTCTTGCGGCAGACAGACCGGTGCTCAAGCCCTTGCAGGAGGAGACGGTCTACGATCTGGGCGGGCTTCATGTGAGGGTGACGGCGCTTCCCGGGCATACAAAGGGAACCGTTGGATTTCTGGCGGAGGAATACCGGCTGCTGATCGCCGGGGATGCGTTCAACCCTGACATGTGGATGTTCGCGGAGAATCACGACACCCTGGACACTCTGGAGCAGACCTTGGAGAAGGCGCTCACGCTTCCGTTTGACAGCTATCTCGGTTCCCATACGACGAAGGAGGTGCCGCAGAATTTTCTGAGGGAGGCGCTTGCGAATGTCAGGGAGCGGAGGGTGGACTGGTATTCATGGGAAAAAATTCTTGGCAGAGACACCTATGAGATCATCCATCAGGGGAAATACGGCAGATCGTCGATCCGTATCGACGAGGAGGAAGCGCTGCGGATTCAGGCGACGCAGGAGAGGGGCTTTTATACACGTCTGCTACACGGGAATGACGACACTCATTTCGCCGACGGAGCCACAATTCCACCGGTGTACCAGACGAGCGCATTCAGCCATGAGACGGCACAGGAGATTGCCGACATTTTTGCCAAAAAACAGGCGGGCTACAATTACAGCAGGATCGGCAATCCGACGATCCGGGCATTCGAGGAGAGGATCACGGCTCTCGAGGGCGGTGCAATGTCGGTGGCGTTTGCTTCGGGCATGGCGGCGATCACAGCCTCGCTTATGAATGTCTTGTCCGCCGGGGATGCGTTCATTTCGACGACAGGGCTTTACGGCGGAACGATAGAGCTGTTCAAGGGACTTGCGCGCTTTGGAATTACAGTGAAATATGTGCCGGTGAACGATTTTGACGCGATGGAGAAGGCGATCACCCCGGAGGTAAAGCTGATCTTCGCGGAAACCATCAGCAATCCGGGACTGAAGGTGGCTGACATTGGGAAAATGTCGGAGATAGCTCATAAGTTTGGGATTCCGCTGTTTATAGACAATACGATGGCGACGCCCTTGCTGGTGCGCCCGATTGCGTGGGGAGCCGATGTTGTCATCCATTCCTCGTCAAAATACATCAACGGCAGCGGTGGCGGAATCAGCGGGATTGTGACGGACAGCGGGCGCTTTGCGTGGGATGCGGAGAAATTTCCGTCGCTGGCTCCCTTCCTGAAAAATCCTGAGGGACTTCCAGCTTATGCCGTGAGACTCCGTGCCGACATGCTCTGCAATTACGGCGCATGTCTGTCTCCGCAGAATGCTTTCCTGAACATGCTGGGGCTGGAGACGCTGGGGCTGCGTGTGGAGCGGGAATGCTCGAATGCGCTGGCGCTGGCGCGCTATTTCAGCACGATTCCCGGCATCTTAGTCAACTATCCCGGTCTGGAGGACAGCGTGGGCTATGAGACGGCGCAGAGGATTCTGAAGAACGGCTACGGCGCGATCCTGACAGCGCGGTTCGGCACGAGAGAAAAGGCATTTCAGGTGATGGATGCCCTGCGCATATCGCAGATCGTCTCCAACATAGGGGACAACCGGACGCTGGTTGTCCATCCGGCATCGACGATGGCGTTGCATTCCACGGAGCAGGAGCGCGAGGACGCCGGAGTCTACGATGATCTGGTCAGGATCAGCGTGGGCATTGAGAACATTGCGGATATTATCAGCGATTTCGACCGCGCCCTGAGCCTTGCGGGAGTGAAAGAAAGGGCTTGCATTTCCTAACGGATAGTGCTATTCTAGGAACGTAAAAATTGAAAGAAAATTCTTCGGGGTTGGGTGTAATTCCCTACTGGCGGTAAAGTCCGCGACCCATGGCAGACGAAACCTGCGAAAGCGGGACAGATGTCATGGCTGACTCGGTGAAAGTCCGGGACCAACAGTAAAGTCTGGATGAAAGAAGAAAATTTCGGCTGCGGCTTCTGGCAATTGATCGGATGAAGGATCAGGGAGGCAGCAGTTGGGAGCAGTGTATATTAGACCTCGAATCTTTGCAGGATTCGGGGTTTTGTGCGTGGTGGCATACATGCATCGCGGCTTCCCATACGAGCTAAGAAGAATTTTCCGACAGAAAAATGGAGGAAAAGTAAAATGAACAAACTGTTTCAAGCTGTAGCAGACAACCTGCTCTATGTCTTAAGTTTTCTGGCAATCATTGTGGCACTCTTTGTGCTGGCGCTTCTTCTGGAGAAGGCGGCACAGAAAAAGAACGGGCGGAACGAGCCGATATTCAACGCGCGGAAGACCGCGATGATCGGTATGTTTTCAGCCATTGCCGCGATTCTGATGCTGTTCGAGTTCCCGCTGCCCTTTGCACCGTTTTTTTACAAGCTGGATTTCAGCGAGCTGCCGATCCTCATTGGCACCTTCGCGTTCGGACCGGCAGCAGGCGTTATGATGGAGTTTATCAAAATCCTTCTGAAGCTGATTTTCAAGGGCACAACGACAGCCTTTGTGGGCGACCTTGCAAACTTTGTTGTCGGGTGCAGCTTTATTCTTCCGGCATCGGCAGTCTATGCATTTCATAAGAACAAGAAGAGCGCTGTTATCGCCTGCATCACCGGAACGGTTATCATGACGATCTTTGGAACGGCACTCAACGCAATCTATCTGCTGCCCGCATTCTCCAAGCTCTACGGAATACCCTTGGAGGGACTGATCGCAATGGGGGCGGAGACAAACGGACTGGTGGCAGAGGGCAGCATTGTGAGCTTTGTGATCGCGTGTGTTGCGCCGCTGAACCTGATCAAGGGTGTCAGCGTGTCGGTGATCACGCTGCTTGTGTACAAGCCGCTCAGCCCCCTGATCAAGACAGGGCATAGAAAGTAGGGGAAGATTGTGTGTTGGGCTCAGCCATAAGGCTGAGCCCTTTTTATATACTGAAAAAGATTTGCAAGACATGATAACATATGATATAATATGAAGGTAAAATAAAACCATATGAAAACGGTGCTTTGGCAAGCTGTAATGGATTTTAGTGTTATGGGGGGATAAGGAAAATGCTAATAAAGATATTATTTGTTTGCCTTGGTATGTATATACGAGTATTCTGGCATCGATAATAATTATAGTGCTATTATCACTAATAGTTTGATGAAAGATTGTGTTTTGGAGTGGGACTTCCGCTCCAAAGCACAACTGGTGGGGCTTATGAAAAACTTGATGAAAAGAGCGGTCGCCTTATTTGCTATTCCGGCTATTTTGCTATGTGGCTGTGGTAAGGGCGAAGCTCCGATTGCCAGCAGTGAGACGAAGACCGAGACAGTGGTGAACTGGAAGGAAGATGGATTTACAGCTGCCGATATGTCTGGGGAGAAAATAGAGGAAAATCTGCTCAACGTACAGGGCTTTCAAAAATGGGAAGCGGATGACGGTGCGGAGTGGGGAATCGTCTCTTCGGGAACGACAGGAAACTGTTTTTGGAGATTGCGTCTCAGGCTGGATGAGGGAGGCGTATACAGTACCGGTAAAAATGCCCTGTACAGGTATGAGAAATATGATACGGACAGCGGGACAACGGAGAACATCTCATTTACCCCGGAGGATTTCGGGCTTGACGATGAAATCGGTTATGTGGAGGGAATGAGCGTCGGCACAGATGGTTTCTACATTCTGCGGTGGGTTCCTTATGCCATAGATGCAGACGGATTGTACATCCAGTCATCGGATCAGATGATTTTGACGGACTTTGGGGATAACTGTAAGATACTTGATTTTTATGATCTGTTTCTGGAGAAGGAAATTGAGACGGTTCTTCCCTATGTGCTGCCGATGTGGAATGAACTGCAGTGCAGAGTGGATAAGGATGGAAACATATATGTGCTTTCGGGAGGAGACGGCTCGGGAAGTAATCTGTATGTGTTTGACTATAATAAACAACAGCTCATGGAATTTCAAAGCAGCCGTCAGGAGCAGCTGCTACAACTGATTATGACAGACACAGGAGAGTATATTGCCATAACGAACGACGTTTCCCGCGGAAAATATAAATTTCTCTGGGTGGATGCGGAGCATGGTGTGCTGAAAGAGCTGTGCGCACTGAGTGATTCCTCGGCGGACATAGATAAGGTTCTCGGTCTGTGGGGAAATGATATTTTCTATATCGGGAAGGGCGATGCGGCAGCAGGAAACGCCGGAAAACTGGTGAAGTGGAATATCGGCACCGGCGGGGAGGAGATTGTCGTGGATTTCTCTTCCACAGGAGTCGATACTGCGAATTTTGCGGTTGAGCTTGTACGCGATGACAGGTCTGGCATCTGGCTCTGTCTGAATGGATGCTCCGGGCTGAACCGTGATTTCTGGATCTCGAGACTGTCGACAGAGCCAGCGGCTGCGGTGGGAAATGTTGTGGTAGCAGATCTGATGGGCGATGGCGGGCTTCTGGCGCGGTGTGCGCTTCGGGCTCAAATGTCTTCGCCTAATTTCAAGTATGATTACACAGACGCTTCGGATAAGGCAGAGAAGGAAAGGATAGAGCTTGAACTGGTTCAGCAGAATGGTCCGGACATCCTCTATGTTTCCTATGAAGACATGTATAACTATGCGCAGAAAGGTCTGTTATCCGATATGTCGGAATTTGTCGGGGAGGGAATCAGGGAAAAGATTCTTCCCGGTGCCATTGAGGTTGGAACCATAGACGGGAAAATGTACGGACTTCCGCTTGGCGTTGTGGCGAAGACCTTTGTTGCGGCGGCAGACCGGGAAATTCCGTCTGCGTGGAATATGGAGAGCTTGCTGGAACTGATAAAGACAGGCGATTTATCAGGGGAGATTCGTTCGCCATACGTTTTTGATGGAACTATGTCGCCAGCCATGGTGGTACAGGAGCTGACCCGATATAACCTTCAGGACAGCGCAGGGTATTTGAAAGAGGAAGGGTTTGTTGAGCTTCTGGACACGGTAAGGAGCGGGAAGGTGCAGACGCTATCCGACGAGTGGTTTGAAAATCCAGCTGACTTATGTTGGGGGTATCTGACAGCCTATGCCGATTTTATCAGCCTTTTTGACCATATCGAATATGAAAATGGCAGGATTGCCGGTTATCCGGCCGGTGACGGATGCGTGGGGTATCTCGTTCCGTCGGGAGGAATGGTGGTCGTAAACAGTAACACAAAGAACCCGGAGGCAGTCAACGAATTTCTTGCGATCCTGTTCGGAGAGGAAATGCAAAAAAGCGCTGGAAGGGACAGCCTCGGCATCTGTAAGATTACGCCGTCCGATTACTACACAGAGGATGAAACAGGAAAGCTGTATTTTATGGGAAATAAAGGTATCGAGGTGACGCTGTTTGATGATGGAAGTAACTCGATGGAGAGGGCGGCTGAGTTCTTAAATCATTGCGGTGGACAGCCATATGAAGACAGAAGAATCAGCGCAATCGTCTATGAGGAAGTATGCTCCATGCTTGAGAGCGGAATGACTTCTGAGGAAACAGCGGGAATTATCAGCAACAGAGTCCAGCTATATCTTGACGAGTGATAACGGCAGATGCCTGACTTCTGAGCCCCCGAAATATAACTTGCATTTTCATCCTGGCTGGGGTAGAATTTAACATAGTAAATCTGTATAAAGCACCTACGGAATGGTAGGTGCTTTTTCAAGATGGTGCATTTTTATATTGCATTATAGAAATGAGGACAGAAATGATCGAACTGGATGTAAAAATTGATGCAAAAGATCTCTATGATTATCTGCTGAGGCATTCCTACAACAGCGCTTCCGGTATCATCGGCAGCTGCTTCGGCGCTCTGATGGTCGTGCTGGCGGTGCTGACAGGGCAGTGGCTGTATCTGATCTTCGGAGTGATCATGCTGCTGTATCTGCCGTGGACGCTCTTCATCAGGAGCAAGCAGCAGATTCTGAGCAATCCCGGCTTCCAGCAGCCGCTCCACTATCTGCTGGACGAGCAGGGAATCACCATTTCCCAGGGCGAGGAGACGGTACAGTATCCCTGGGAGGAAATGGATAAGGCGGTATCTACCGGAAGGAGTATCATCGTCTACACCTCGAAGGTGAACGCGACGATTTTTCCGAGAAAGCAGCTTGGAGATAAGCTGCCGGCGGTCGTGGAGATGATTTCCACGCACATGCCCCCTGCGAAGGTAAAGATCCGCAACATATAAAGAAACGACAGGACAGGATATGAAAGAATTCAGTGCAGATTTTATATGGAAACAATTAGAGAAGAACGGTGAGCTGCTGATCGAGACGGAAGCGCCGGAGGACACCTTTGAACTCGGAAGATGTCTCGGAGCGGCGGCAGAGGCGGGACAGGTTTATACCCTGCTGGGGGATCTCGGTGTCGGCAAGACCGTGTTCACGCAGGGCTTTGCGGCGGGACTCGGGATTACCGGGCCGGTCAACAGCCCGACCTTCACAATCCTTCAGATCTATGACGAAGGGCGACTGCCGTTCTACCATTTTGATGTGTATCGCATTGCCGATGTGGAAGAGATGGATGAGATCGGCTACGAGGACTGCTTTTACGGCGAAGGTGTCTGCATGATAGAGTGGGCGAATCTGATCGAGGAGATTCTGCCGGAAAAATATATCTGTGTCACGATAGAAAAGAATCTCGAGAGGGGCTTTGACTACCGCGGGATCAGATTGGAAGTAAAGGAGAGCTGAGAACGAAATGAAAATACTTGGTTTGGACAGCTCGGGGCTTGTGGCAAGCGTGGCGATCGTTGAGGACGGCGTGCTGCTTGCAGAGTACACAACGGATTATAAGAAAACGCATTCCCAGACGCTCCTCCCGATGCTGGACGAGCTGCGGAATATGATTGAACTGGATATGAACAGCATTGATGCCATTGCCATAGCTTCCGGCCCCGGCTCTTTCACGGGACTGCGCATCGGTTCGGCGACGGCAAAGGGGCTTGGACTGGCATTGAAAAAGCCGCTGGTCGAGGTGCCCACGCTGGAGGGACTCGCATGGAATCTCTGGGGGACGGACAGGCTTGTCTGCCCTATCATGGATGCGCGGAGAAATCAGGTCTACACGGCTGTGTACGAGTTCCTTGCACAGGGAGAAGAATTTGTCCTGCACGATGTGCTCCCTCAAAGCCCGATGGACATCGGAGAGCTTGTGGAGAGACTGAATGAGATCGGCAGACCGGTGATCTTCCTCGGGGACGGTGTGCCGGTGTATCTGTTAAAGATCAGGGAGAAGCTCAAGGTGGCATACAGTCTGGCACCCGCCGGAAACAACAGGCAGCGGGCGGCGAGCGTTGCAGGCTTAGGAGCAGTCTACTATGCACAGGGGAAGACGGTGGACGCAGCGGAGCATCAGCCGGAATACCTTAGAAAGAGTCAGGCAGAGAGGGAGCGCGAGCTTGTCATCCGTGAGCTCCGAGAGGAGGATATTCCGAGACTTGCCGAGATCGAGTCCGAGTCCTTTTCCATGCCGTGGTCGGCGGAGCAGTTCAAGGATCTCCTGTCACACGATTACTGTACCTATGTCGTTGCGCTGACGGAGGGGAAGGTTGCCGGATGCTGCGGCTTCACGGACAGCTGCAATGTGGCAAACATCGATAATGTCGTCGTTGCACCGGAGTTCAGAAACAGAGGGATTGCACAGGCGATGCTGCGCGAGCTGATCCGGCGGGGCGAGGAGAAGAAGGTGGAAGCGTTCACGCTTGAGGTGCGCGTCGGCAATATGGCGGCTGTTCATGTCTATGAGAAGCTGGGCTTTCTGTCTGAGGGAATCCGGCCGAGATTCTATGAGAAGCCGGTTGAGGATGCGAATATTATGTGGAAGAGATACTGATATTACAACATTTTCCACTGCGTTGACCTCTCCTTTTTTGCTATAATAGAGCCACTGGATTACAAAGGGAGAGGAGAACGAAATGCGGAAGTACGAGGAACAGAAAGAAAAATTAATCGAAGCTGTCTGCAACTGCTGCGGAAGAGCTTTGAAGGTGGAGAATGGATATCTGAAAGAGGGATGTGTTGCGGTGAATACGAATTTTGGGTATTTCAGCCGGAGAGACGGCATATCGCACCGGTTTGACCTCTGTGAGGATTGCTATGATGAAATCATTTCGCAGTTTAAGGTGCCCGTGGAGGAGAAGGAGGGTACGGAACTGCTCTAGGAGGAAAGAATGCTGGATGTTTGCTTACTGGGAACGGGCGGAATGATGCCTCTTCCCTATCGCTGGCTCACGTCGCTGATGCTCAGATATAATGGGAAAAGTATCCTGATCGACTGCGGTGAGGGAACGCAGATTGCTCTCAGGGAAAAGGGGTGGAGTCCCAAGCCGATCGATATTATCTGCTTTACCCATTATCATGCGGATCATATCAGCGGTCTGCCCGGACTGCTGTTGACGATGGGAAATGCGGAGAGGACGGAACCGCTGCTGCTGATTGGCCCTAAAGGCCTGACCAGAACGGTGAATGCACTCAGGACGATCGCACCGGAGCTGCCGTTTGAGATCAACTGTCTGGAGATTACAGAAAATCAACAGGAGTTTGCATTTGACGGTTTCCGGATGAAGGCGTTCCGGGTGAACCACAGCGTGATCTGCTACGGCTACAGCTTTATGGTCGACAGGGCAGGGCGCTTTGACAAGGAACGCGCTGAGGAGCAGCAGATTCCGATGAAGTACTGGGGCAGACTGCAAAAGGGCGAAACGATCGAAGAGGCGGGGCGGATCTACAGGCCGGACATGGTTCTCGGGGCTGCGAGAAAAGGGCTCAAGGTCACATACTGTACGGATACAAGACCGACCGAATCCATTGTGGAGAATGCGGTCGGCGCTGATCTCCTCGTGCTGGAGGGAATGTACGGTGAGGCGGATAAGCTGGCGAAGGCAAAAGAGAATAAGCATATGACAATGTACGAGGCGGCACGCATTGCAAAGGCGGCACAGGTGCCGGAGCTCTGGCTGACGCATTACAGTCCTTCCCTGACGCATCCCGAAGAGTTTCTGGGAGAGGTTCGCAAGATTTTTCCGCAGACGGTGGCGGCAAAGGACGGAAGAACCGTGGAGTTGAATTTTGAGGAAGACTGACGCGACAGCAGTTGTGGGTAAAGGATGGGATAACATATGAAAAAATCTACCGTAGCGATTACAATAGTTCTGATCGTCGTGATTGTGGGCGTTGTCGGTGTTTACGCGATCATGACCGGCAGAGCGAAGACGGAGGCGGCAAAGACGGTGATGACCCCGGTGCAGGAGGCTCTCAGCCGCGACCTCGAGAAGGATTATCCGGCAACGGTGAAGGAAGTGGTCAAATACTACACGGAGCTGGAGAAATGCTTCTATAATGAGGACTGCACGGAGGAGGAGATCGAGCAGCTCGGTATGCAGGCGCGGGCACTGTTTGACGAAGAGCTTCTTGCGAATAATGATGTGGGAACCTACCTGATGCGTTTAAAGAAGGATATCCAGAGCTTCCGTGATGCAAAGCGGCGCATCAGCACGGTTGCGGTTGCATCGAGCACCAGCGTGAAGTTTTTTGAACAGGACGACTATGAGTTTGCAAAAATCTACTGCGGCTATGCGGTGAGAGACAATACCGGCAAGAGTCTGATAGCGGGAAGGGTGTATCTTCTTCGGCGCAACTCCGACAGACAGTGGAAGATCTACGGCTGGGAGGATGCGGACGCGGTTGACAACTAAAGGCCGGGAAGACAGAAAGCACCGGAAAGTGGAGGAACAAGAACGTGATACAGGAAAATGACCGGGATGTCTTGATTCTTGCAATCGAGAGCTCCTGCGATGAGACGGCAGCCGCTGTAGTGAAAAACGGCAGAGAGGTGCTGTCCAATGTTATCTATACACAGATCGCTTTACATACGCAGTACGGCGGAGTGGTGCCGGAAATTGCATCCAGAAAGCACATCGAAAAGATTAATCAGGTGATTGAACAGGCGCTTGCGGAGGCGGAGCTGACGTTGCGGGATATTACAGCCATCGCCGTCACCTACGGCCCCGGACTGGTCGGCGCACTGCTGGTCGGTGTAGCGGAGGCGAAGGCAATCAGCTTTGCGACCGGACTTCCGCTGGTTGGTGTGCATCATATCAGCGGACATATCAGCGCAAATTATATCGAACATAAGGAGCTGGAGCCGCCGTTTGTGTGCCTTGTGGCATCCGGCGGACACTCGCATCTTGTCGTGGTGAAGGATTACGGGGAGTATGAGATCATCGGAAGAACCAGAGATGACGCGGCGGGCGAGGCATTTGACAAGGTGGCGCGCGCGATCGGACTCGGATATCCGGGCGGCCCGAAAATTGACCGTCTGGCGAAGGAGGGAAATCCCGATGCGATTCCTTTCCCGAGAGCGAAGGTAGCGGAAAACGAATATGATTTCAGCTTCAGCGGATTGAAGTCGGCAGTGCTGAATTACCTGAATTCCTGCCAGATGAAGGGCGAGGAGGTCAACCGGGCGGACGTGGCGGCATCCTTCCAGAAGGCAGTCATCGATGTGCTGGTAGAGCACTCCCTGCATGCGGTGAAGGCATTCGGCTATGACAAATTTGCCATAGCCGGTGGAGTGGCATCCAACTCCTCTCTGCGTGCGGCATTCGAGAAGGAATGCGAGAAGAGAAATATCCGTTTTTACCATCCGTCTCCTGTGCTCTGCACGGACAATGCGGCGATGATTGGCGCGGCAGGATATTATGAGTATATCAAGGGGATCAGACATGGCTATGATCTGAATGCTGTGCCGAACCTGAAGCTGGGGGAGTGAGACACCTATGGAAGAGAAGCGTTGCGTGATGATCCTGCTGGCTGCGGGAAGCGGATCGCGGATGAAAAGCGGGACGGCGAAGCAGTTTATGCTGCTTAAAGGTAAGCCGCTGATCTGGTACTCAATGAACACCGTGGAAAATTCACCGGTTATCGATGAATGTATTCTTGTCACGGCGGAGAAGGACATCGATTATATGCGGTGTGAGATCATTGAAAAATACGGATTCCATAAGGTATCTGCCGTTGTGCCGGGCGGTAGCGAGCGCTGGGAGTCGGTGGCAAATGCCGTCCAGACGCTGGAGAACCGCAAACCGGTGAAGGAAAGCTATGTTTTTATCCATGACGGCGCGAGACCTTTTCTGACAGAGGAGGTTCTTGAAAGGGTTTATCAGGCGGTGAGGGAGCATCCTGCGTGCGTGGCGGCGGTGCCGTCCAAGGACACCGTGCGGCTGGCGGATGAGAGCGGATTTGCCAGCCGTACGCCGGACAGGCGGAGCGTATGGATTATCCAGACACCGCAGGCGTTTGAATCCGGGCTGCTGATAAAGGCGTACGCAGAGCTGCGCGAGCGTGCAGACAGGCTGGGAGGGGGAAACATCGCGGTGACGGACGACGCGGGGGTTGTGGAGCTGTTCACGGAGCAGAGAATCCGGCTGGTTGAAGGCTCTTACGACAATATTAAGGTCACGACACCCGGAGACATGAAAATAGCAGAGGCGTTTCTTGAAGCATAGGCTTTGAGGAGCGCTTTTTCTGTCTTGAATAGGTTTGAATGTAAGAAGTCTGAAAATTCTTTCATGAAGATAGATGTATGAAAACAAAAATGAAAGAGCTTACAAAGAAAATGCATAAATTGCAGGCTTAAAAGCATGGCAAAAATTAACAAAATCCACAAAAGTTCATAAAAAAACCAAAGAAATATTAAATATGACTTGTTAAAATGCCCAACTTGTGATAATATAATGATACCGGAAGTAACATAGAAAAGTTACAGGACAGGTAAAACACCTGTAAACACTTACATTTTTAAGGAGGATTTTCTGAATATGAAGAAGTTGAACAAGATCTTCGCTTCTGTTCTCGCGGGAACAATGGTAGTTTCCATGGCAGCCTGCGGAAACGCAGAAGGCAACGGAAACAGCACCGGAGCTGCAAACAATTCTGTTGAAGAGTCCAAGACCGAGTCTTCTGAGGCGTCCGGCAGCAGCGAGGCAGATGCACCTGCTGAAATCGTTAAGCCTGACACAATCAAGGTAATGTGGGATGGAACCGTTTTCAAGGAAGGTGACAACTACGCTGAGGAGTTCTATCAGGCACTGGATGAGGCTCTCGGACTTCACATCGAGTGGGTACGTCCTGATCACTCCAGCTACGCTGAGCAGGTAGGCATCGCTTTTACAGATCCGAACACACTGGCTGACGTTGTTATCATGCCTTCTAACCTGTATGCATCTTATGCATCTCAGGGCAGCCTTTGGAACATGACAGACGCATGGACAAATTCCGAGACCGCAAACTCCGGCAGACTGACAGACGCTGCACAGCAGAACATTGCAAACTGGATTGTTGCAGGACCTGACGGAACCGACGGAATTTATGGTATGTATCCTGCGCGTGGTAACGGATGTGTTACTTATATCAAGGCAGTTGCAGCAAAGGCAGCTGGCTACGAAACCAAGGATTCCCTTCCTAAGACATGGGAAGAGTACCAGCAGTTCCTTCTTGCTTTGAAGGACGCTACAGGAACAGCACCTGTGCTTGCAGCAGGACTGATTACCCATGAGGCACCTTATGTAAACTATCTCCCCGAGTTCTATCAGGATGCTTATCCTGAGTTCTACCAGAACGAGAACGGCATCTGGGTTGACGGATTCTCAGAGCAGTCCATGATCGACGCACTTGACAGACTGGCTTGGGGCTATGCAAACGGCGTAATTGATGCTACCATTTTTGAGAACCCTTCCACATCTGCTGTACGTGATAAGTTCTATCTTGAGGATGGAACCAGCGTGTTCACTTACTGGGCAGGTACATGGGCATACAACATCAAGACAAAGCTGGCAGCAAACTTTACCGGCGCTGTTTACTCAGATGTTGACGAGTACTCCGAAGCATGGGCTATGGAGCCGATCGCAGAAGTAGGCAACTACATCGAGAGACTTTCTCCCATGATCTGTATCACAAGTGCTTGCAAGAACCCTGAAGGCGTATTCAAGTATTTCATCGACAAGATTCTGGATGGCGGAGATGTACAGATGCTGTTCCAGTATGGCGTTGAGGGTGTTCACTACGAGTGGAACGAGGATCACACTGCAATTACCGGACTTCCTACACAGTCTTCCAAGGATTCCGAGAAGGTTTCCAAGACCACAAAGAATCTGTTTGAGGCTAACCTGAAGCTCGCTAACTTTGTTGGCACAGATCCTTACACACCTGCAGATCCTGTAATTGACGAGTCCTTCAACCTGTTCAACACACATTCATCAGCTGCAGCAAAGATTAACTCTTCCGCTGAATATCTTGAGAACAGCGCTACGCTGTGGACCGAGAAGGATCAGCTGATCGCAGCTGTTGCAAAGGGAGAGATGACCGGTGAGCAGGCAATTGCAAAGTACAATGAGGATTGCGGACCGATCGTACAGCTCATTCTGGATTCCTTCAATAAATAAGGGAACCATCATTAAATAAAGAAAGAGTCCGTTTTGCAGCAGGGACAATATCGGGGGGGCTCCCCCGGTGTTGTCCGGCTGGAAACGGCTGCTGATTTTTTACCGGAACAGACGGAAATGAGAGAAAGGTAAGCCTATGTTGTGTAAAACCAGTAACGCTGAAATACCGAAAAAAGTGAAAAAACAGAGAAACGTTTATCCGATCGCAATCGCCGGAGCGGTGATTTCCTTCGCCGGAGGCTTTTTCCCGGCAATCCAGAATTCAGATGCAGTCAAGAAGTTTACCCCTGCCTACGGCTTTATGAATTATGAGCAGCCCGCAGTCTGGTATCTGTTTATCGCGCTTCTTGTTGCCTCAGTTGTTTTGTGCGCGTTTAAACTCGAAAAAATTTCCATTGCAACGACGGCAGCTGCCGGTGTTGTATATTGGATTACATATAATAGTATCTGTAACCGTCACGGTGCGCCGGGCATGCAGAACGGCATTGCAAGCGCAATCGTCATTGTCGGCACGATCGTTGGCGCTGTGGGTGCGTTCCTTGATGTCAATAAGAATGCGGCAGAGCGGAAGCGGAAGAACGGCGAGCTTGATTTCCAGTATACCGGAAACAAGTCCGTATGGCAGAGAATACATTACTACAGATGGTTCTATGTAATGTTCCTGCCGGTGCTTATTTTCCTCATTCTGTTCAATTACCTGCCGATGGCGGGACTGAGATATGCCTTCACGGACTATATCTCCGGTACGCAGCCGAAGTATGTCGGAATCAAGCACTTTGTAGATATGTTCGGATTGTCCGAGCTTTCCAGACTGTCGAGCAAGCAGTTTATGAATGCTCTTGGCAATACACTGGTGCTCTCTATTGTAAAGCTGATCCTCAACACCGGAATGGCTGTTGTGATTTCCCTGCTGTTGAATGAAATGCGTCAGATCCATTTCAAGAAGACAGTGCAGACAATCATCTATCTGCCGCACTTTATGTCTTGGGTTGTTGTAGCTTCCATCTTTAAGATGATGCTTTCGGCTTCCAATTCGGGAATGGTGAATCAGGCACTGATCAATATGGGTCTGATTACACAGCCGATTGAGTTCCTGACAGCAGAGTCCAACTGGCGTTGGGTATATTACATGGTAAACATCTGGAAGGATACCGGTTGGGGAACCATTCTGTTCCTTGCAACGCTGTCCGGTATCAGCCCTGATCTCTATGAGGCGGCGCAGATCGACGGCGCGAACCGCTTCAACAGAATGCGTTACATTACTATGCCAGCACTGGCAAATACCATCATTACCGTATTTATCCTGAATCTGGCAAAGGTTATGAACCTGTTCGAGTCCGTATTCGTTATGTACAACCCGTCCGTCTACAACGTGTCGGATGTTTTGCAGACCTATATTTACCGGCAATCGTTCAGCGGCGGCGCGGCAAATTACGGCTATACGACGGCAGTTGGCCTGTTCAAGTCCCTTGTGAGCTGCGCACTCGTCCTGATCTGTAATAAGGCGAGCAAGAAGGTTCGCGGACGCGGAATTGTGTAAAGGAGGGGGAAGAGAATGGAAAGAACTGCTAAGACACAGACAAAAAAGAAAAATAAGATCACTCCCTTCAGCGTGGTGAACACGGTACTGTTCATTTTGATTTCACTGCTGATCCTGATTCCTATCTGGAAAGTCCTTGTGGACTCGCTGGATGCTGCAGCCGGATACGGAATGAGACTCTGGCCGGCGAAGTTTACCTTCGGCGCTTACAAGATGATTCTTGCGAGAGCGGATTTGTACAGACCGTTCCTGATCTCAGTGCTTGTGACGGTTGCAGGAACCTTTGTGGGTCTGACATTGTCAACGCTTGGAGCCTATGTGCTGATTCAGTGGGAGATGCCCGGAAGAAACTTCTTTTCGTGGCTGCTGCTGTTTACAATGCTTTTTAGCGGCGGTATGATCCCGACCTACGTTGTCATGATGAACCTGCATCTGACAAATACCCTGTGGTCTGTTATCCTGCCGTTGGGTATCAACGTTTATAACCTTGTACTGATGAGAAACTTCTTTGAGGGCATTCCGCAGTCTTTGTTTGAATCGGCAAAGCTGGACGGCTGTAGCCCGATCGGAATCTTCTTCCGCATCGTGCTGCCCCTGTCAAAAGCTGCACTGGCGGCAATCGGACTGATGTTTGCGGTAACCTATTGGAATGACTATACCAACTTCAAGATCTACATTGTAGACAATAAGCTGTTTAACTTCCAGATGAAGCTGCGTGCCATGGTTATGGACAATGACCTGCCTATGGACGATGGCTCCATCTCGACAAATACCATACAGAACGCGGCGATTATCGTTGCAATCATTCCTTTTATGATCCTGTATCCTTTCTGCCAGGATTACTTTGTACAGGGCGTAAATGTCGGCGCGGTCAAGGAGTAAGAGACATAACGGACAGGAAAGAGATTTTGAACAAGGATTTACGGAAGACTAAAAATGCCGGGCTGCCATTGGGGCAGTCCGGCGTCTTTTGTGTATAGTGAAAACACTAGGCAGTAAAATCAATATCATATCTTGTGCCATGAGAAAAGAGCACGCCGTCTGTGAGCTGTATCTGGAGAATGCAGGTGTTTTCATCATCAAAATTATTGTGACCGTTGTCAATCCACGTTGAGAAGGCTTCTTTCAGCTTTTGAGCAATCGCACGATTGTCGTCCTTATAGAAATAGCCGAGATTGATACCTGTACCATGTGCGGTAAACCATTCACCGGCAATTGCTGCAGTCGGCTCCTTGTCAAGCTGCTTCATTTTCATATTTTTGCTTCAAAACAGGGTATGCATTTATCATATCTTCCATGGCAGAAGCGGAACTTTCAGGCAAGGCCGTTCCGGTTATTCTGATCCATTTATGCGTGTGCAGGTTGTAGGCGGCAATTTCAAACTGAGGATTCTGAACCAGATCCGAATACACATGTTTCTGTCGTTCAGCAGATAGTCTATGCTGACAGCAAAGATTTTACTGAGTTTTATCAGCTTATCTGTCTCGGGAAACGCAATGTCCATTTCCCATCTGGAGACGGATTGGCGTGATACATTTAGAACTTCGGCTAATTCCTCCTAAGTCATACCTCCTTTCTTTCGCAGTGCTGCTATTTTTTCTCCTGTTGTCATTTTGCCTCCCTGTGCCAGTGCTGCGTGGCACTATTATTCTAATTTTTCAAAATACAAAAGAAAACCAATCTGAAGGTGCACGATGTAAACTTCAAGGTGCGTATACCATTTTATCCACAGTATACTATGTCAGAGGTACGTGCAGCAAGGGAAAAACAAGGAAAAGCGAGGCGAAAAAGCGGTGCGAGAAATTGAATTTGCAAAAATGTCGAAAAAATTTAAAAAATATGTTGACAGGAGGATAGGTTTTTGCTAGAATAATTTTTGCCGCATGAAACACGGCAACGCTTGGAGAGATATCGAAGTGGTCATAACGAGGCG
>USGM01000038.1 GCA_900554205.1 uncultured Lachnospiraceae bacterium | reverse complement strand
TTTTCCACTGCATATATCATTCAATGTGGCATGAGGAATACCTGCTTCTACGGCAAGTCGGTATTTTGTCATGTTCTGTTTCTTTAATAACTTTTCTACCATCACATCTTTCTCCTCTCTATCTATTATATCGGTGTGCCGAAATATTATCAATAGAAAGTAAAAAGTTTTCAACCATGTTTTAGAAACGCCCTTTTACCAAAGCATAAAATGGGCAAAAGCCAGCCATCTCAGCCTGATTTTTGCCCAAGTCAATTCTTTCTTCTCTCCTCTTTTTCAGTTTTTCTCTTACTTCATTGATTGTACTGGTTCTGTAAAAAGGAAATTTATGCTTTCAATCTTCTTGACCAATTCCTTATGGCAAAAGGCATACAACAAATACCTATCAATACAGGAACTGTAACCAACAGATACGGAGACCATACATATTTCCCGAATACACAAAATGTATTTGTTCTGAAAATATCTGTACCACTGCCGACTAAAGGCAACAAATCCAAAGTTTTTTGGATTTTATACGGAAGATATTCTGCGACCACCATTGGTCCATAAACAAAAGCAAGACTGAACAGCAATGCAAATACATTATTTTTCACAGTAGCAGATATAAGCATTACAACACCTGCAAATCCGATTGCCCCTAATAATGCAAACACATACTCATAAACTTCTGCCTGAAGCATATTCATAGGTGCAATTGCAAGCAATTTAATATTCTGAATGGGCATATCCCAGCCTGATGTACCCATGAAAGATATCTGTGATACAATGCTGGGAATGACAAGTATTACAAAAAATTCCACTGTAAACGCTAACCCCGTTAAAATTTTTGCAAATGCAACCTTTCCCCATCCATTTGTAGTTGTCAATACCAAAGGGCTCGTATTATCATGCCATTCGCCTGCAAATACAGAGGACAAGACAATTGCCAAAAACAGAGCCATTACGCTGCCTAAATCTGCAGCCATACTCCCAAGAAGCTGTGACCATCCTTCCACCCACCCATATCGAAGCGGAGTTTCTACTTCCTGCTCCAACTGAAGCAGATACTCTTTTTCAGCCCCTATCTGACCATTATTTTCTAAAAAGGCATTAATCGCCTGTTCTCTTCTCTCATAAAAACCGGTCAGCTTATCAGGGGTGACATAACTTATCATTGTCTGGTAAGTTCCTGCGTCACGAAGTTCCGGATATAACGTTGCAAGCCAGCTATTGATAATTTTCCAGTCGGTTTTTTCTAATTCCTTTTCCATACCGGCAGCTTCCATCCTCTGGTAATCCTTCACTAGCTGCTGCAGTGTTTCATCCGTTAGTTCTTCTCCAAAAGTGAGTGCATATTTCTGGCTGTCTCTTATCATTCCATATCCATCAAAATTGTTGCCAAAAGCACTTGTATAATCATTTGAACTTCCGAAACCAAACCATTGAAAAGATAATATGCTTCCAAAAATCACGATATAAACAAAACATAGCAGTACACATACCTTAACTATGCGCTTTCTCCATAATTTCTTATGTTCCAATAAAAATAAATCCATCCTACTGTCCCCCTTCTTCCGTCGGAAAGTAATATAAATAAAGGTCTTCCAGTGTAGCTTCACATAAAACAGCCTGCTCACCGGGCTTATTGTCTGAAACAATACGCAGTACAATATCTTTTCCCTCATGTCTCAAATTTGCAACTGTTGTACTTGTCTGCCATTTTCTTGCTTCTGCTGGTGATACGGTAAGTTCCCAAACTTTACCATTTGCTTTTTCCGTTAATTCCTGAACCGTTCCCTGTTGCACAAATTGCCCTTTCTTCATCAATAACACTTCGTCTGCTATTGCTTCTATATCCGAAACAATATGTGTTGAAAGAATCACAATTTTATCTCCGGCATATTCCGAAAGTAAATTACGGAATCGTACGCGTTCCTTTGGATCTAATCCTGCTGTAGGTTCGTCCAAAATTAAAATCCCCGGATTATTCAGTAATGCCTGTGCAATCCCAACTCTCTGTTTCATACCGCCGGAAAATGTTTTTATTTTTTTATTTGAAACATTACTTAATCCTACTACCTCTAACAGTTCCTTTGCTCTCCTCTTCGCAATATCCTTTGGTATTCCTTTAAGTGCCGCAATATACATCAAAAATTCCATTGCTGTATAGTTCGGATAATATCCAAAGTCCTGTGGCAGATAGCCCAATATGTTTCTATATTCCGCCCCCATTGAAGTTATTTCCTTTCCATTCAGCAACACCTCACCCGAAGTCGATTCCAAAATGGCACATAGCATACGCATCAGAGTTGTTTTCCCCGCACCATTTGCTCCCAAAAGGCCATATACCCCCGGCTTTAATGTAGCGCTCACCTGATCTACTGCTATTTTATTTCCATAATGCTTCGTTAATCGGTCAAGCAACAATTCCATACATTTTTCCTTCCTTTCTCATCTCTACAATAAATAGGACTTCCTTTGCAAAAAAAATCCCGAATACTACGAATGCAATCAACCAGAACCCAATTGCTGATGTCGCATATAACCACGGTAGCACCCTTGATGAAATTGCCCAGCAGACACAGGAACCAAGCATTATAATTGCACATGTCCATATGCTTTCTTTTCTTTGTAGCCGTACCAGCCTAAGCATTCCCGTCATACAAACCAGATAGGGAACCAGACAATACAACACCATTTTTCCTAACTCACTGCAATCACTCTGCGATGACACTCCCACACATAACACAATCGTAATACAGACCAGATTAGCAGAACCTGCCAAGACTAATTTTGCCAACATAATCTGGGCACCGGATGCTCTCGTTACCGCCTCAATTTCACTCATTCCATATAGCTGGCTCTTGAAAAGCACGGGCATGGCAGCCAACACAAAGAGCGGTATAAAAACTGGTATATTCTGCGGAATATCCGTCACACTGGCAATGATTAGGCAAACAAACAGCAGGGTTGCTGCCTGCAAAACAAATATAGGTATTCCCTCAAATCGAAAAACATCTGACAAATAATGAAAGAAACCTGTTCTTGGTTCTCCCTTATAACGTATTTGTTCTTTCATAATTTCAGTGCAGCGGTTTATGGTTTCTTCCAGCTTCTTCGGTTGTACCTCCTGTTCCAGAGAATAATACAAATTATTTTTCAAGATTCTATCCTTCATTTTGCCGCTCCTTCCTCATATTTTTTAATCCACTCCGCACCCTACTTTGTGCGGTTCTCATGTTACATCCCATTATTTTTGCTATTTCATGAAACTCAAGCTGCTCGCCAAATCGTAATATAATTGCTTCTCTCTGCTCAGATGATAAGGTACTTAAAAGATAATTCACCTCCACCTTATCCTCCAGCCTGAGTATTTCATTACATTCGTCTACTATAATTTCGTCATCCTCTAACGGATAAAGTGGTGTCTTTCTGCTTTCATCAATACACAATCTGTTGGCAATGGTATATAAATACGCTTTAAACTTTCTTTTCCCTTTATAACCGTATATATTTTTAAACAGCTTATAGAACGTTTCCTGCGTCAAATCCTCAGCTTTTTCTACACTGGAACATTGCCATCTGCAATAACGCATTATGGATGAATAATAACGTCTAATCAGTTCTTCTGCCGCCAGTTCATCACCGCACTTAATTTGTTCTACCAATTTGTCATCACTTAACACACTCCAGCCTCCTTCCTTGTGATCCTCTATATATAATAACGGGGCAAGCCGTTAAAATGATTAAAGGAATCCTTAATTTTCTTATCATACACTCCCCTTGCAAGTATTACACATCTTTAAAAATAGGCAAAAAAATCGGGCAAAAACCAGCCATCTCAGCCTGATTTTGCCCAAGTCAACTCTTTCTTCTCTTTTCCTAGCCCAACTGGTTGGGTTTATACTGCATCGATATTACACACTCAACGTTTGCCGTCCATGGGAACTGGTCGACCGCGACCGCCTTCTCCACGACATAACCACAATCGAGAAACGTCTCCAGATCCCGCACAAGGCTCGTCGGCTTGCAGGATATGTAGACAATATGCTCCACACCGTAGCCTATGATTTTCGGCAGTGCCTTGGGGTGAATGCCGTCTCTGGGCGGGTCGAGGATGATCATATCCGGCTTTTCTTCGATAGTGTCCAGAACCTTCAGGACATCTCCGGCAATAAACTCGCAGTTATCCAGCCCGTTTTCAGCCGCATTGCGTCTTGCCGCCTCGACAGCCTCCTCCACGATCTCCACACCGATCACCTTCTTTGCAACAGGAGCCATCAGCTGCGCGATCGTACCCGTTCCGCTGTACAGGTCAAAAACAACCCTGTCGCCGCCTGTCAGATCGCCGACATACTCCCTCGCCGTCTCGTAGAGCACCTCCGCACTGTAGGAATTTGTCTGGAAAAAGGAAAAGGTCGAAATCTTAAACCGCAGCCCCAACAATTCCTCATAGAAATAATCCTTGCCGTAAAGAATGTCCGTGCGGTCGCTCTGCACGACATCCGCCAGAGAGTCATTGACAATGTGGAGAATGCCGGCAAATTTCCCTTGCAGCTTTCCGGAACGCTCCAGTTCCAGAAGCCTGTCGAGGAACCCCCGCAGAAGTTGCCCATCGCCGTCCGCTGCCTGCGTCCTCTCTCCTGCCGTACCCGCATTATCCGCCTGCGTCCTCCCCGGCTCCTGTGATGTCGTCACCAGTGCGACAAGGATCTCCCCCGTGCGGGATGCCTTGCGCACAAGCAGATGCCGCAGATACCCATCATGGCGGAGTCTGTGGTAATAGCTGACTTCTTCTGCCGTGAAATAGGCAAGCGCCGTATTCAAGATCAGCCGGTAATCCGCATCAACAATCCTGCAGTCCCCGACCGTCACGACATCATAAAAGCTCCCCCTCTTATGCATACCGAGGGAAAGCGGCCCGTCCTTCACCTCATCACCGAAGGAAAACTCCATCTTATTTCGGTACTCATACGCCACCGGGCTGCCCTTGATGCCTTCCCATGTCCAGTCCGTCGCCTGTCTGCCAAGCACCCCGCCCAGCAGCTTTTTTACCTGTCCTTCCTTGATTTTAAGCTGCTCCTCATATGGCAGGGAAAGATAGGTACAACCTCCGCACACGCCAAAATGGGAACACGGAGTCCCTGTCTCAAGAGGTGATTTTTCAATCACCTCCAGTAAACGGCCTTCCGCCTTCCCTTTTCTGACTTTATTGACGCTAAGCTTCACTTTCTGTCCGGGCAGGCTGTTCTTTACGATCACGTTTCCCTCCCCGGTATTTACTACACCCTTGTTGGGGAAGTCGACCCTCTCGACAATTGCTTCATATACCTGTCCTTTTTTCATGTGCTTAGTTTTCTCCCTCGTCTACGAAGAAATCATCATCCTCGTCATCGGACTCTTCGTCTTCAAATTCGTCCTCAAAATCATCATCGAAATCTTCGATATAATCAGGAGTAAAATAGCGATATACCGCGTAAGCGATTGCTGCAACTGCTGCGATTGCACCGATCACTGCCAGCACACAGACTGCAACGTTACACTTCTTCTCCTTTGCCTGCTCCTTCTTTCCGAGGATTTCGTTCAATTTTGTCACATCAATCAGGTTTTCAAGCTTATTCATAGGATACCTCCATAATAAACAGTGTTTTCAATTCATAGAATACCACATTTCTTTTAAAATTACCACAATTTTTAGATTCTTTTCAGCTTTGCAAAGGATGCATACATAATTTTCTGTCCGGCATTGTCAAAATTGACCGTCACCTTGTAATCTCTCGGCTCCTTGACCAGTCCCAGCACCGTGCCCTCACCGTACTTGATATGGCTCACCCTGTCACCGATCTGGTAATCCGGTGCCGATGCCGTCATACCCGCCGCGCCCTTCGACAGTCCCGCCAGCTGGTTCAGACTGCCTATGTCTTTTGCAATAAAGGGCTTATCCGCCTTCGCCGTGACCTTGGGTCTGAGTGATGCCTTTGGTCTGAAATCATAGCTGTCCGGCTTTGTCCCGGTGTCCTTTGCGCCGAAGCCGATAATGTCCGCCAGAATATCCCTGTCCTGCCTTGCGCGCTTCGGCTCAGCGAGCTTATTGTCAAGCAGCTCCTCCGGTATCTCCCTCACAAACCGGCTGACCGGATTATACTGCGTCTCTCCCCTGATCATTCTGGATCTGGCGCAGGTAAGCGTCAGATCATTCATCGCCCGGGTAATGCCGACATATGCCAGACGTCTCTCCTCCTCAATGTCCTCCTGGTCGTTCGTCCAGATTGCGGACTGTCCGGGGAAAAGTCCGTCCTCCATGCCCGCAAGGTACACATTCGGAAACTCCAATCCCTTCGCGGAATGAAGCGTCATGAGAAGGACACGGTTGTCGTCATCCTCCACCTTGTCAATATCCGCCACCAGTGCGACCTCCGCCAGAAACTCCGTCAGATTCGCCTCATCATGCATTTCCTGATAGGCGACCGCCTTGGTAATCAATTCGTCCACGTTGGCGATCCTGTCCTCCGCCGACTCATCGTCATTGTCCTGCAAATACTGCGCATACTGAATCTTTTCGACAATCTCCTGTATCAGTTCAGCGATCGTAAGCTCCGACGACGCCTTACGGAGATCCCGGATAAGCTGTACAAACGGTCTGATCTTCGCCGCCGTCTTGCCGAGACTCATAATCTCATCCGCCAGTTCCATCGCATCGTACAGGCTGATATCCCGCATCTGTGCGTAGTCCTCGATCTTTTCCACGGACACAGCGCCAATGCCGCGCTTCGGAATATTGATGATTCTTCTGACCGCCACATCATCCCTGCCGTTGTCAATCGTCTTCAGGTATGCAAGAATGTCCTTAATTTCCGCTCTCGCATAGAAGTTCGTCCCACCGACCACGTTATACGGCACACCCTCCATGATCATCCGCTCCTCGAGCAGACGCGCCTGTGCATTTGTGCGGTACAGGACGGCAAAATCCTTGTACTGTGCCCCCTGCTTACGAACCTTGCGGCAGACATCATCGGCGATATATTCCGCCTCCTCATAGGCATTGTCAAACTGTCTGAAATGCACCAGTTCCCCGTTCCCACGTTCCGTCCAGAGTGCCTTGTCCTTCCGTCTCTCATTGTTAGAGATCACGGCGTTCGCCGCATCGAGAATCGACTGCGTGGAACGGTAATTCTGCTCCAGCTTGATTACCTTCGCCTCCGGGAAATACTTCTCAAAATCAAGGATATTCCTGATATTCGCGCCCCTGAATTTATAGATGGACTGGTCGTCGTCACCCACCACGCAGAGGTTCCGGTTTTTCTGCGCCAGCAGCCTTACCAGCTCGAACTGCGCGGTGTTGGTATCCTGGTACTCATCGACCATGATGTACTGAAAACGCTCCTGATAGCTGTCAAGGATCTCGGGACAGCTCTTAAAAAGCTCCACCGTCTTCACGATCAGATCGTCAAAATCCAGCGCGTTATTTTTCTGCAGCGTCTCCTGATACTCCCGGTATACCTTGGCGTAGGTTCTCTGGTTCATGTCATTTGCAGCATTCAGTTCATATTCCCTGACGCCGATCAGCTCATCCTTCGCGGAAGAAATTGCTCCGAGCAGAGTTCTCTCCTTATAAATCTTCGTATTGATGTCCAGCCGCTTGCAGATATTCTTCATGACCGTCTTCTGGTCGTCCGTGTCATAGATGGTAAATTCATTTGCAAAGCCGATCCTGTCGATATGTCTTCTGAGGATTCTCACACACATGGAATGAAAGGTGGAAACCCATACCTGATCGGCGCCGTAGTCCACAAGCTGGTTTACCCTCTCGCGCATCTCTCCCGCCGCCTTGTTGGTAAACGTGATTGCAAGAATGTTCCACGGCTTGACACCCATCTCGTCGATCAGATAGGCGATCCTGTGCGTCAGGCAACGGGTCTTTCCGCTTCCCGCACCGGCGAGCAGCAGCAGAGGCCCTTCCGTGTGGAACACCGCTTCCTTCTGCTCCTTGTTTAATGTATCGTATATACTCATATTTCCTTATTTCACCTCATCCACGTCATTGAAATTCCAGATTCTGATGTTAAACTCCACGATCGGCGTATCGCAGTACAGACATCTCTTCGCCCCGAGCTTCGGCAGCGGTGCGCCACAGTTGGGACAATTCATGGCAAGCCCGGAATCCGTCTGATTCTCAACAACGTCCCGATCCTGAATATAGAGCATCTCGATATTGTATCGGCTCTGCTCCAGACGCGAGTCTGCCCCTGCCACGACCTTGCCGTCCTTCTCCTTATAGTGGAAATACTGGACAGAAGACTGAAAGATGATACTGCATCTTCCCTTGGTCTTCCGGTACTGACGAATCTCCGTCCGGTGAATCCTGATCTCCCTGAAATGCTCCTCGGCATCCTCGTTGTTCAACGCATCTATTCTCATCTCCAGTTTTGCCCTGAGCTCACTCGTGGTGCTCTCGGTCAGTCTGGCCCTGTTTTTCTCATCTATTCCCATCAGGAATCCCATGAGGATGTTTTCTGCCCTCGTCCTCATCTCATCATAATGAAATTCCGGGAAGTCACGCAGTATTTGCGGTAAATACAGCTTCGTATTCGCAGCGACGGACTTCGGCGTGACCTCGAACTCCCTCTCCATCTTTTCAACTCCATCCGAAAGCTTTTCAGTGCCAAAAGCCATTCTGGAAAAATTGCGCACCTTCTCCTTTATCGTGCGGTAGGCAATATAACCACCGCCCAGAACCGCCAGCACCAAAACTAAAATAACGATTGTCCCGATCTGTCCTGCTGTCATCTTCTCTCCCGCCCTCATCCGGCTATCTTTGGAATTACGGCACGGAACCGTGCCTGTCCGACACACGAAAACCGCAGCAGTCCTCCGTCAGACTGCTGCGTTTCGTCATCCTTTTACAGATATCAGAATTTACTTACACCCTGTCGTTATCATCAAAAACATCTCCGCACTCAGGGCAGAACTTGGGCGGATGTGCCGGATCTTCCGGCTCCCAGCCGCACTTGTCGCACTTATAAATCGGTGCTCCCTCCGGCTTCTTCGCTCCGCAGTTGCTGCAGAACTTACCCTGATTTACCGTTCCGCAGGAACAGGTCCAGCCGGCTGCCGCAGGCTTGGGCGCTCCGCACTCCTGACAGAACTTTCCTCTGTTGTCGGTCTTGCCGCAGGAGCAGGTCCAGCCGAGAATCGGGGCTGCTGCACCGGGATTCTGCATCTGAGGCATCTGCTGCTGTGCATTATTCTGCTGTGCCATGTTATTTGCGCCGAAAGCGTTGCCGCCCATCATGTTGTTCATCATGCCCATAGCCATCATGCCCATAGCGCCGCTCATAGCGTCTCCGCCACCGTTGCCGTTTCCATTGCCCATGTTTTCCATCATGGTCGAGAATGCCTCTGTCTTTCTCGCATTCTGCATATCTGCGCCGCGAAGCATTGCAGTCTCCTGCCACTTCTGGAATCTCGCTCTGTCCTCTGCGGGCATGTCTGCGGAGTTGATGGTCATGCTGATCATCTGGATACCGCGCAGTTCAGTCCACTTTTCTGTCAGGGCATCGGAAAGGATTTTGCAGAGTTCCTCGGAAAATCCGGGAATCTCGTAAGGGCGCACACCCTGTACCGAAATCTTTGCCAGTGCAGGCTGCAGAGCTGTCAGCAGCTCACTCTTCTGCGTCGTGAGAAGGTCAGCCTTCTTGTAGCTGTCGGTAACGTTCGCACACACATTTGTGTAGAACAGGATCGGGTCAACGATCTTGAAGGTGTACTGACCGTTTACCTTCACTGCTGTGTCAAAGTCAAACCCGGTATTCTTATCCAGCACACGGAACGGGATCGGTGTGGGTGTTCCGAACAGGTTGTTGAGAATCTCCTTTGTGTTAAAGAAGTAAACTCTCTGATCCTTTGCCGTGTTGCCTCCAAATGTAAAACGTCTTCCGAGCGTGCTGAAGCTGTTCTTAATGCTGTCGCCCAGATTGCCGTAGAAAAGGCTGGGCTCTGTGGAGTTGTCATATATAAATTCTCCGGCATCCGCACAGACATCAACGATTCCACCCTGATCTACAATGATCATACACTGTCCTTCGTTGACAGCAACGACGGAGCCGTTGGAAATAATGTTGTCAGAACCCTTTGTGTTGCTGTTACGTCCCTCGTTTACTCTCTTCTGGCCCTTGACCATCAGAATGTCGTTGGAGATTGAGTCACAGTAGAAGTACTCTCTCCACTGATCTGCCAATACAGATCCCAGCGCATCCTTTGCCGCTTTAATTAATCCCATTCGTTCATCCTCCGATTCTTTTTTTGTAATCCCGCCTCATATGTATCAGATATATGGCAGTCGCATGTTCAAAATGCACACTCATCTCTTTTATTTTATCAAATAATTTGCTTTCTCTCAACATATTTTGCAAAATATTCTTCCGAAATCTTTACAAAAACTGTTCTATCTAATAAACTGGATAAGTGGCATATGCACCACATGCATTTATTTCAGGTACATTTATATCATATAACAGGAGAAAAGATTTGACATGGGTAAAAAAGCTACAAAAGCAGCTGATAATATGTATTATCTCGCACGTTGTGAGGCCGCAGAGAGCAAGGATGAGTTTTCCAGCCGGGAAAAGGCAGCCGAGATCATAGGAATCGACCGCACAAGGCTCGCCCGCATCGAGCTCGACACGATTGCCCCTTACCCGGAGGAGGTCAAGGCAATGGCGGAGGTCTATAACGTGCCCGAGCTGTGCAACTCCTACTGTGCAAGGGAATGTCCCATCGGGCGCGACAATGTGCATGAGGTGACAATTGATGACTTCGACCGTCTCGCCTTGAAGGTTCTGGGCTCACTGAAGGACATCGATTCCCTCCGCGCATCTCTGATTGCCATTTCCGAGGATGGCGTTATCGAGGAAAGCGAACGTCCCGCATTCCAGGAGATTCTTGATTCCCTTGAGAAGATCAGCACAAATGCAAAGGCATTGCAGCTCTGGGCAATCAAAAACATCCGCTTAAAATAATCACAGAGAAAGCGCCGCAGGAAGTCCCTTAAGCTTCCCGCAGCGCCTTTTATTTTCCATGATTTTTATTTTACTTTGCCGCCTGCTCCGCAAATTCCGTCGTCACAAGCTCCTCATAGGGCACCCTGTTCTTCAGGACTCCCGCGTCATCCAGAATATTCTGTAACAGTTCAAAGGAATCCTTCTCAAAAATCAGGTCTCCCTTCCATGTGTTCTGGTTGTAATATCTCTCCACAATCGTCGTCAGCGTATCAAAATCCGTCTCCGCAAACTGCGGTGCGATCACCTTTGCAATCTCCTCCGGCGTATGTGTCTGCACATAATCCATACCCTTCTGCAAAGCATTCGTAAATGCCTGGACGGTATCCTTATTATTCTGCAGATAGCTCTTCTTTGCTGAGAATGAAGTGTAAGGAACATATCCCGAATCCTCACCCAGCGATGCCACCACATAGCCCTCGCCCTTCTTCTCCAGTGTTGTCGCGTGCGGCTCAAACTCGATCGTATAGTCGCCCTGCCCGCCCGCAAACGCTGCCGCCGTCGAGCCGAAATCAATACTCTGGTCGATCTTCACATCTGTCTTCGGGTCAATTCCATTCTTCTCCAGAATATATTCAAAAACCATCTCCGGCATACCGCCCGCTCTTCCGCCGAGCACACTCTTCCCCTTCAGCATATCCCACGAGAAGCTGTCTGTCTTCTCCCTTGCCACAAGGAAATTTCCGGCGCGCTGTGTCAGCTGCGCAAAATTGACTACATAGTCCTGCGTTCCTCCCGCATAGGTATAGACCGTGCTCTCGCTTCCCATGAACCCGATGTCCGCTTCTCCCGTCAGCACCGCCGTCATGGTCTTATCTGCGCCAAAGCCCGTGACAAGTTCAAGGTCGATCCCCTCCTCAGCGAAATATCCCTCCTCGATTGCCACATACATCGGCGCATAAAATATGGAATGTGCCACCTCATTCAGCGTGACCTTTGTTCCGCCGTCCGCTGACACATCCTTCGCGCCACATCCCACTGCCAGACACATCGTGGCAGCCACAAGATATACAGCCGCCACCTTTTTTATGACCTTCAAAGAAACCTTTTTCATAAGAGCCTCCCTTTTATGTGATGCTCTATCTTATGGAATCTCTCCGAAAAAGGTTCCTTACGTCTTAACTTTCCCTCTCTTTTTCCGTCTTATGAGCCTTCTCCCTGCTCTTGGGCTCTGCCTTTTCCCCGACAGGCTTTACCTGCGTCTTGGCGATCTCGTCCACCATCTTCTCGATCATGAGCTTCTTGACATAGACATCAAAACTCAGCGTACAGATAAACGCAAACTTTTTCAGAAACTCCCTGCTCTCCTCCGGCGCATCCTGAAAGGTCTGCTCTGCGGTCTTATACTTCTCGATAACATCCGCTTTCAGGGCATCCATCTGCTTATGCTCCAGTCCGAACGCCTCCCTGTACACACTCTCCAGATTAAATTCCTTGTCATTCTGAAAGAAATGCTCCGTGATCGGCTTCAGCAGCGTCTGTATATCATTGATGGACAGAATGCTCTTGTAATAGTAAATAAAGATCAGCAATAACACATGCTCTTTGGAATACTTTTTCTTTACAGGCGGCGGAAGGAGATCATTTTTCGCATAATTATTGATCATAGTCTTCGTGAGAATTTTATCCTCACCGGGATACCGCGCCGTGGAACGGAGCTTGTTGTCCATAAAGGTCGTCACCTGATCCATATAAAGCTCGATATTGGGAATATCCTCCGGACTGATATACTCCACCCTGCCAAGACTCGCCAAAATACTGTTCAATAAATCGTCATTGTCAATCGTCATATGCGATGCCCCTCATTTCCTCCGAAGCGCCTGATCCGCACTTCTCCACTGAAACCATTATATAGTATTCAAAACTACATGACAACTGTTTTTTTATAGCAGTTTCTGCTTTACTTTAAAACTTTAGTATGCTAAAATGTATTTAGTGAGTCGCAGCGGAACCGGTTCCGTCGCAAACCGGAAAAATATCGCTGCACGGAGGAATATATGAATAAGAAAATTAAAAACGAATCTGTAGATTCTCTGTTTGATGCCATTCTGTGTCTGAAGACCCGTGAGGAATGCTACAGCTTTTTTGAGGATCTGTGTACAGTCAATGAGCTGCTCTCCCTCTCCCAGCGTTTTGAGGTTGCCGCCATGCTCAAGAGCCACAAGACCTATCTTGAGATTGCCGAGAAGACCGGTGCTTCCACTGCCACAATCAGCCGCGTAAACCGTTCCCTGAATTACGGAAACGACGGCTACGATATGGTATTCGGACGCCTCGAAAATACGGCGGAGGAATAAGCCGTACCACAAAGCACACCATTTAAAAAAGCATCCGGCCGGATGCTTTTTTCATTAATTAATCCTCTATGGTGTCGTCCTTCTTCACTTCCACTGTGGGAGCTTCCTGAATCGGTTCCACAGTCCCCTGCTTTGCCGCGTCATCTGCTTCCTTGCGGCTTGCCTCCTCAACCTCTCTGAGCGCTTCCGCAATCGCAGCTTTCGCCGATCTCTTTCCCGCACTGACAGCTCTTGCCGCAGGTCTCGGTCTCTTCGCCGGAGTCTCCTGATTCATATTGCAGCCGCCCTGGAAAACCGCCTTCTCATCAATCACAATCACCTCTGTGCTGATGTCGCCGATCACCCTTGCCGTTGCCGTCAGTTCCGTTCTCATCGGCGCACTCACGTTTCCGATGACCTCCCCGCCGATCATCGCCGCCTGCGCCTCAATATTTCCATTGATTGCGCCCGCTGTTCCGACGATCACCGTTCCCGTCACCTTGACATTGCCGTTGACGCGCCCATCAATTCTCGCAGACCCCTGTGCCGTGAAATCACCGTCACATTCCGCGCCCGCTCCTATAATCGTTGTAATTGTGATCTGTTGATTCTTTTTCATGCTCTCCTCCACTTATCCGCTGATATTCAGCATCTCCATCGGATCAATATAGACTCCGTCCTTCAGCATCTGATATCCCAGCTTACTGTTTTCGCCAGTAATCAGGAACAGCGTTGTGCCCTGCGTAACTGCCTCCCCCTGCTTGACCTTGACCTCACCGGAGTTCCGGTAGATCGTCACATAGCCATTGCCGTGATCGACCCAGATATTGTGTCCATACTCACTGTCATCGTTCACTGCCGTCACCGTGCCGCCTGCTGTCGCTACAACCATCGCGCCGTCAGCTGCGGAAAAAATACACATCGGATCGCCCTCTGTCGCCATCTCCATGGTTGCAGAGCCGGTCAGCGGAAATTCCGTCGGTGTCGTCTGCTTCTCCAGCTGTTCTGTCAGCTGGTTTTCATTCTGTGTCTTCTGCGTCACTGTCTCACTGAGAATCTGTACGGTCTCCTTCAGCGAAGCGATCTCGCTTTCCAGATCGGTTTTCTCCTGCTCCAGCCGGTCTATCTCCTCCTGCTGTGCAGCCGCACTCTGATCCCTTTCCAGCAAGACATCCTTCTCAAAGTAAAAGTAACCGAGAAAAGCACCAAGAAAGACGCAAAGGATTAAAATAACAATCCAAAGGATCCACGGATGATAATGAATCTGTTCCACCCCGGTATCCACAGCGTCCGATGTCAGAAGAACCATTTGATGCTTCTTCCGCTTGTGTCGTTGTCCCATACTGTGTCACCTTTCTGCCTGTTTTAGAATGTCTGCATTTCCACGCGTCCCCTATTTTACCATAGGCAGCAATTAACATCAACGTAAATTTAACATTTTTGTAATATTTACCCAATAAATCCTTCGATATTTTAATAAAAAGAATCAATCTACAGGTATTTTTTGTCTACTATTACCAAACATTTTTCTCTGAACAGAGCTGTAAAACCTTCTTCCACTCCAGTTTTCCACCGAACAGATCCAGCGCACTGCCGATTGTTACATTCAGTCTGTTCCTTCCGAGTTCACGCAAAAGTCTCAGATCCTCATAGCTATGTACACCGCCAGCATAGGTCATCGTCCGCTTTCCCCAGTTTCCCAGCAGGCGCGCAAGCTCCGTCTCGATACCGTTAGCACAGCCCTCCACATCGACCGCGTGAACAAGAAATTCATCGCAGTGGTCTGCCAGCCGGTCGAGGAGTGCTCCGTCTACCCTCTCGGCCGTCAGCTTCTGCCATCTGTCCGTCACGACAAGATAGCCGTCCGGGGTCTTCCTGCAGCTCAGATCAAGAACCAGCCTGTCCGCGCCGACTGCACTGCACATCTCCTCCAGCCTGTCATAGTCGATTCTTCCGTTTCGGAAGACATAGGAGGTAACAATCACATGGGACGCTCCTGCGTCCAGATATTCTCCCGCGTTCTGCGGTGTGATACCGCCGCCGATCTGAAGTCCCCCGGGATAGCTCTGCAATGCCCTCATCGCCTGTCTCTTCGTCTCCTCAAAAAAACTGCTCTCCGCAGGATTCAGCAGGATGATATGACCGCCCTTTAACCCGGCATCCCGGTACATTTCCGCAAAAAAGGCTGCATCCTGCTCGGAGACAAAATTTTCTCTGGCAATATCTCCCCTGTCCTTGAGACTTCCTCCCACGATCTGCTTTACTTTTCCGTTGTGGATGTCAATACAGGGTCTGAATTCCATATCCTCTTCTCGCTTTCATTTTGTATCTGAATTTTTGTTTTATATGATTTTTCTGTTCACGCATATTTTTTCATCCGTTACACATACTATTCGCAAATCAGCCATTCTGCATTCCGCAGTGGACGATTTTGCAGCTTATCTATCAAGAACGGAGGAAACTATGAAAAATAATAAGCGTCCCGCAGGAGCGAAAAAGCTCCTCGCATTATGTATGGTGCTGGCATACATGTGTGTTGCAACTGCATGTACCAATGACAACAAGGGAAACAATTCCGGTAATATGGCAGGAAACAATGCCTCCAGCGAGTCCGGTACAAATGTTCCGAATGACAATGGCACAAACAACAATAACAACAGCGTAACCAACGGTACGGACAACAATACCAACAACGCCAACAACGGGAACTCCCTGTTGGATGATGCCGGGAATACCGTCGGTGATATTGTCGATGATGCCGCGAACGGCGTAAAGGACATCACGGATGACCTCGTCGGTGACGGAAACAACACCGACAACAACGGCGGTCTCAACGGTAACAACGGCATGAATGGCAATAACGGCACTGTCAACGGAAACGGTACAGCAACCGACGGCACCGGAACGCTGAACAACACTTCAGCCAACGGTACCAGAACCGGCAACACCGGAACAAATCTTCGCTAAACCGTGATAGACCGCAGACGTTCCGTCGGTCGGAACCGCCTGTCCGCGTAAAAAAGGCAGTCCTCAGGAAAGGACTGCCTCTATCACGTTGCTCATGTCATACATCCCGGCCGGCTTACCCGCAAGGAATTTTGCCGCCTGAATCGCTCCCTTGCCGAAAATTGCCTTGGAATATGCCGTGTGTGAAAAAGTCACAACTTCATCGGCTCCGGCAAAGATCACATCATGCTCCCCGACGATCGTTCCGCCGCGCACGGCGCTGATCCCGATCTCGGAGTGCGGCCTTCTCTCCCGTCTGGCGCTTCTGTCGTATACATACTCATAGGTATTGCCCAGCTCCTCGTTGATGGAGTCCGCCAGAGCAAGCGCCGTACCGCTCGGCGCATCCAGCTTGAGATTGTGGTGCTTCTCAATGATTTCTATATCAAATCCGGCAGGTGCAAGCACGTCCGCCGCCTTTTTCAAAATCTGCTGCAGCAGATTGATCCCGAGCGACATATTCGCCGATCTCAGGATTGCCACCTTTTCCGAGACCTCCCTGACGCGCTCCAGCTGCTCCGGGCTGAGTCCCGTTGTGCAGAGCACACAGGGAAGCTTTCTCTCCTCACAGTAATCCAGAAGCCCATCGACAGCCGCTGCCGCCGAGAAATCAATGATACAGTCCGCATCGACCTCGCACTCTTCCAGTTTTTTAAACACGGGATAAGCGTTATGACCATCGTCGAAGGCATCTACCCCCGCCACGATCTCAGCTTCCTGATCCGCTGCGAGCAGCCCCGAGATGACCTGACCCATCTTACCGTTACATCCATGCATTATGATCCTTGTCATCACGTTTCCTCTTTTCGTTATCTCTTACAGAATCCCGTACTCCCGCATCGCCTTCTCCAGCCGTGCCGCGTTGGCAGGCTCCATCTCGGTCAGCGGCATTCTGAGCGTTCCGCCGATCTTTCCCATCAGGCTCAGCGCCTTCTTGACAGGAATCGGGTTCACCTCACAGAAAAGCGCATTGCACAGATCCAGCGCCTTCAGCTGTAATTTGCAGCTCTCCTGTACCTTGCCGTCAAGATAGGTCTGGCAGATCTCATGTGTCTGCGCCGGTGCCACGTTGGACAGTACGGAGATTACACCGAGGCCTCCGACGGACATGATCGGAACGATCTGGTCGTCATTTCCCGAATAAATGTCCACAGCCCCGTCAGCCAGTGCCGCAAGATGTGCGATCTGACTGATATTTCCGCTTGCCTCCTTCACACCGACAATGTTCTCTACGTCTCTGCAAAGTCTTACTACTGTCTCCGGAAGAATATTGCATCCCGTTCTGCTGGGCACATTATAGAGCAGGCAGGGGATCTTCAACGACTCCGCAACAGTCTTGAAATGCGCATAAAGTCCGTTCTGTGTCGCCTTATTATAGTAAGGACTTACCAGAAGCACACCGTCCACGCCCATCTTCTCCGCCTCCGTGGAGAGATAGACCGCCGTCTCCGTACAGTTGGAGCCCGTTCCGGCGATCACCGGAATCCTATGGGCAACCACCTCCGTACAGTACCGGATGACATCCAGATGCTCCTCGTGGGTCAATGTAGAGGACTCACCTGTCGTTCCGCACACAATGATGGCATCCGTTCCGTTTGCGATCTGGAACTCGATCAGCTCCTTAAACTGTTCGTAATTTACCGTTCCATCCTCATGCATGGGCGTGACAATCGCCACACCTGCTCCCTTAAAAATTGCCATATTCTCTTCCTCCGTTCCTATATTATGAATGCCGCCTTATTCCCATACCTTGAATTTCACGGTCTCAATCTTGGAAACCTCATCAGCCAGCACACAAATTTCATCGTTCAGTTTAATGCCCGTCAGGATCACACTGGTATCCTCACGGCACTCCAGCATTGCCTTAAGGTCTTCAACGGATACAATTCCCTTTTCCACCAGTCCCAGAACCTCATCCAGAATCAGCAGATCACATTCTCCCGTTGCAAGCACCTTCCGCGCAAAATTCATTCCGTTTCTGATATTACTGATCTCCTCTGCCTTCTTCTCCTCCGGCAGCTCCTCAAAATTCTCATCGGACTTTTCAAATCGGAACAGCTTGATCTCCGGCTCCATCCTGCGGAGGAACTCCGAGTCTTTCAAGCCCTTTCCCTTCAAAAACTGGATTATGACTACCTGCTTCCCCTCCATCGCCGCCTGAACGGCTCTGCCTATCGCAGCCGGTGACTTTCCCCGTCCGTCTCCGGCATATATATAGATCAAACCCTTTGCCATAACAGTCCTCATTTCCGCATACACTTATCGCGTTTCCAAAGTCAATGCTCATGTAAGAATACCACACTTTTTACATTTTGGCAAATAGTCTCTCAGCATTCTTCTTCCAGTCTCTCCAACTTGCTCACAGAGACCTCGAAGGCTACCCTTCTCTCCACATTCTCCTCATCGAGCTTTTTCATGTACTCGCGGCTCTGTATCCTGCCCCAGACGGCACATCTCTCGCCGACCTTAAAGCTGCTTGCATAACGCGCATTTCTTCCCCAACAGATACAGGGTATATAATCGGATTTACCGTAAGGACGGTTCACCGCGAGAAGCAGATCCGCGATCTCCCTGCCGAGCGGCGTCTTGCGGTAGATCGGCTCCTTACAGATATATCCGTCCAGAAAGATCTGATTCGTCTTGGAGCTCTCCTCCATCTCTTCGATAAAGCTGATCTCCCGCGCAAATACGGAAAGCACCAGTCTGTTTCTGCGCTCCTCGTGCCGGTTGTAGGACCGGAACTGCCCATTCACGCAGATCAGCTCCCCTATGTAGTCCGCTGTCACGTCCAGAAGTCTCTCCGACACCATAACCGGTATGATGTCATAGCTCTCGCTGAGACGCTTGCATCTGACATCTACCATATAAAAGCCTTCCCCGTAGATTTCATGGCTGTAGGAAAAACCGCTCACGATTTCTCCCATCACCGTTACCTGATTGTTTTCAATTACCTTATCTGTCATTTTCGTTCTCCCTTCTTGCTTTAAGACTTTTTCCGGTAACACCACTGCATTCTTCGACGTCACAGTGGATACTACTATTTATACAATAACCGGCGGCGAATTAGTACTCTTTTCCGTCGCGTTATTCCGCGCTTTTTCGCATGTTGCTACTTGCACCTGCCTGTAAAAAGTGCTATACTTACTCAGTTTGAAATTCGATGTATGCTTTATCGCCTGTAGAAATAGGTAAATATGCGCAAAGGACGTGCGCAGAAACGGAGATAAAAATGAGACAAAAACGAGAAGATGTAAGAAATGTTGCCATAATCGCCCACGTTGACCACGGCAAAACCACGCTGGTCGATGAACTTCTGAAGCAGAGCGGCGTGTTCCGCGCCGGTCAGGAGGTTGCGGAGCGTGTCATGGACTCCAACGATATTGAGCGTGAGCGCGGTATCACCATTCTGTCCAAGAACACCGCCGTCATGTATAAAAACACAAAAATCAACATTATCGACACCCCCGGTCACGCTGACTTTGGCGGCGAGGTGGAACGTGTCCTGAAGATGGTGAACGGCGTTATCCTTGTTGTAGATGCCTTTGAGGGTGCGATGCCCCAGACAAAGTTCGTTCTCCGCAAGGCTCTCGAGCTGAAGCTTCCCGTAATTGTATGTATCAATAAGATCGACCGTCCCGAGGCAAGACCGGACGAGGTCGTTGACGAGGTTCTCGAGCTGTTCCTCGAGCTGGATGCAGACGACTCCCAGCTCGATTGTCCGTTCGTCTATGCTTCCGCCAAGGCAGGTATCGCTTCCATGGAATCCGACCAGCCCGGCACAAGCATGGAGCCCCTGTTTGAAACCATCCTGAACTACATTCCCGCTCCCGAGGGAGACCCCGATGCCGGGACACAGGTGCTCATCAGCACGATCGACTACAACGAGTATGTCGGACGTATCGGCGTCGGCAAGGTGGACAACGGCACAATCCGCGTCAATCAGGATGTCGTAATCTGTAACCACCACGAGCCCGACAAGCAGATCAAGGTAAAGGTCAGCAAGCTCTATGAGTTTGACGGTCTGAACAAGGTCGAGGTAAAGGAGGCAGGCATCGGCTCCATCGTTGCCATCTCCGGTATCACCGATATCCACATCGGCGACACGCTCTGCTCTCCCGACAATATCACTCCGATCCCGTTCCAGAAGATCAGTGAGCCGACCATCGCCATGCAGTTCATGGTAAACGACTCCCCTCTCGCCGGTCAGGAGGGAAAATATGTCACCAGCCGCCACATCCGTGACAGATTGTTCCGCGAGCTGAATACGGACGTCTCGCTCCGCGTCGAGGAGACCGACTCCACCGAACGCTTCAAGGTGTCCGGCAGAGGCGAGCTGCATCTGTCCGTCTTAATTGAAAATATGCGCCGCGAGGGCTATGAATTTGCGGTCAGCAAGGCAGAGGTTCTCTACCACACCGACGAAAACGGCAAGAAAACCGAGCCTATGGAGCTTGCCTACATCGACGTTCCCAATGAGTTTTCCGGTGCCGTCATCGAAAAGCTCGGTCAGAGAAAGGGCGAGCTTCGCAACATGGGAACCATCTCCGGCGGAAGCTACACCCGTCTTGAGTTCTCCATTCCTGCGCGCGGCCTGATCGGCTACAGAGGCGAATTCATGACCGACACCAAGGGAAACGGCATCATGAACACCGTATTCGACGGCTATGCACCGTTCAAGGGAGATATCCAGTACAGAAAGCAGGGCTCTCTGATCGCCTTTGAGGCGGGTGATGCTGTCACCTACGGTCTGTTCAATGCGCAGGAACGCGGAACGCTCTTCATCGGCCCCGGTGAGAAGGTTTACGCCGGAATGGTCATCGGTCAGACCGGCAAGAGCGAGGATGTCGAGGTCAATGTCTGCAAGAAGAAGCAGCTGACAAATACCCGTTCCTCAAGCGCAGATGAAGCGCTGCGTCTGACACCTCCCAAAATCCTTTCTCTGGAGCAGGCTCTTGACTTCATCGACACGGACGAGCTTCTCGAGGTAACACCCACGAAGCTCCGCATCCGCAAAAAGATCCTTGACCCGCTCATGAGAAAGCGTGCATCCATCAGGAAATAATTTCGACAGCCGGGGCTTTTCAAAATCTGGCAGAGATCGGAGGATTACACTATGCTGAACGGTTTTGAAGGCTCCGCCATCGGCAACATCATCGGCTGTCTCTACTTTCTTGCATTTCAGGGCGCAGGAATGCTTCTGGTAAGATTTTTCTTCCAGAAAAAGGAACCCGTATTCTATCTGCTCACCGGCAGTGTCTCGGGTTCCGTACTTCTCCAGTGGCTTCCTGCCCTCTTTGCATTTCCGCTCCGTTTCTCCGTCAACGCACACCTTGCGGCACTATTGTCCGTGCTCTGTCTGCTTGCCGCTCTGCGCCTGTCAAAGCACCCCTTTGAGACCTATAAGCTTCCGTCTCGTCCGGAGCTTTTACGCGCCTTCAAAGAGAACCGGGGCTTCCTTCTTCTGGCGGCAATGACCTTTCTGTTTTTCTGCTATCTGTTACATACACACACCCTGAATTTAAAACCGGACGGCTTTCATACCGGGCAGTGTACCTACGGCGACAGCAACATGCATTTCGGCTTTATCACGAGTCTTGCAACCCAGCAGACCTTTCCGCCGAACTACTCTATCTCCCCTTCGGATAAGCTCTGCTATCCTTTTCTCTGCGACAGCATATCCGCCAGCATTTATCTCTTTGGTGCCTCCCTGCGCTTTTCCTATATGCTGCCGATGTACTTTGCCTTTTTGCAGGTCATTACCGGCTTCTACTGCATTGCAAAGACATGGCTCGGCTCAGCGGGCAAAGCTCTCCTTGCATGGGTTCTGTTCTTTTATAACGGTGGTCTGGGATTTGTGTATTTCTTAGACGGAAGCGCTGAAGGCTCCTACAGATTTCGTGACATCTTTACCGGCTTCTACACAACGCCGACAAATTTAATCGACAAGAATATCCGCTGGGTCAATATCATTGTGGACATGCTGCTTCCCCAGCGCGCCACTCTTTTCGGATATGCGGTGCTGTTTACCTGTATCTGGCTTCTACTGCGCGGTATTCTCCATGGGGAGACCAGGCTGTTCCCCTTCGCGGCGCTGCTCGCCGGTGCCCTCCCCATGATACATACCCATTCCTTTCTGGCAATCATCATTCTCAGTGCCTGCTGGATGCTCATGAGTCTTCTCCCCGCAGGGCACAACAAGGCTGCCGGTGCAAGATGCGGACTTTTTGCGCTGCTCCTCTTCGTCGGCATCATGCTCCTTCTGGAATTTTGTATCAAAAAACTGGCTGCCCCGCAGGATGCTCTGCTGTATCTCGGCATTGCCGTAGCAGTAGTGCTGGTTCTCTTCGGAATCGTGGCTCTGGCGAGGTATCTGCGGCAGAACGGCTGGAAACGCTTTTTCCAGACATGGGGCTGCTTCTTCCTGATTACGGCGCTTCCCGCTCTCCCGCAGCTTCTCGAATGGACCTTCGGACAGACCGGCAACGCAGGATTTCTGCGCGGTCATTTCAACTGGGGAAACCAGTGGGACTCCTACCTTCTGTTCTATTTAAAGAACTGGGGCGTTATTCTGATCCTGTTTCTCCCGGCTGTGGTTCGTTGCGGAAGGAAAAACCTAAGGCTTCTCTCCGGCGCATTCCTGATCTGGTTCGTCGCCGAAATTATTTCCTTTACGCCGAACACCTATGACAACAACAAACTTCTCTATGTGACCTATGCATTCCTATGCTGTATCAGCGCAGACTTTGGCATCGCGCTGCTGTCCCGCCTGTCATCGCGTATGGTGAAGGCTCTGTGCGCGGCGTGCTTTCTCCTCCTGTCCACCGCTTCCGCCCTGCTCTCCATGGGGCGCGAGGCCGTTTCAGACTACCAGCAGTTTTCCGACGCACAGATTGCCGTCAGCACATTTATTGAACAGAATACCCCCGCCGATGCAGTTTTCCTCACAAACGACCGCCATGTAAACGAGGTAACCGCTCTCTCCGGGCGCAATATTGTAAACGGCGCTCCGAGCTTCCTCTGGCCGCACGGCATCTACCGTGCCGAGAACACTGCCGACTTCCGGCTGATCTACGAAGCGCCCGCCTCCACGTCAGATTTGCTCGAGCGCTATCACATCGACTACATCCTGATCTCCTCATGGGAGCGGAGGGATTACCAGATCGATGAGGACGCCTTCCGGCAGCTGTTCACCTGTGTCTATGACAGAGACGGTGTACAGCTTTACCGGACGGAGTAAAGGCTTTAACAGGCGCTGCTCGCCTGTGCAAAGAGCAATAGCTTGACATATTCCGCCACTGCATCCTCCATGGCTGATGCTTTTATCAGTTCTACAATCTTCAGGATTTTCCGATAGATCTCCTTGTAGATTACACCGCTATCTTCTCTTGCGTTGAGTCTTTCGACAATCTGCGGCGCCACCTTGTAATAGGACTTCACCATCTCTGTACCTATCTCATTATTCAATAAGTAGGTATCTCTGAATGTCCTCATGGTAGTTAATTCCTCACAGTCATCAGGAAGTCCCATATGTTCACAGCAGGCTGTAGTCATAAAGCAGCCGCTGGAGCCGGAGGAATAACTGTCATTTTCTGTCCAGTGGTTGCAGTGATCATCATGGAAATAATATTCCCTGTAATAACTGCAATACCCTTTTTCATTCTGTCCTTTGTACTCATATTCCTTACATGTGCCACATGTGTATTTTGCTACGTAATCTCCCATAAAATTCTATCTCCTGTTCTTATTTGTTATGACAACACATCATTGAAAATCGTGTCCACATAATCATAATACGTTTTTTCCTCGTCAAGCTTCTTCTTACTTTTACCGATGGATCCCAACGCTCCTCCTATCATTCTTCCGACCGCCTGACCTGTCGCCATATCATCCTTTGCATGAACATAGTCCTTTACGCCCTGCTTGGCTATCTCGCTGCGGTATGCCTTGTCAAGCTGCTTGCTCTGCCCACATCTGTTTACATTCACGATTGCATAAATTCCCTGATGCTGTACCCGGATACAGAATTGCAGGTAATCCTTTTCGTGCTCCGGATGATACATCACAAGGCAGTCCTCTGTAGTGGAATTAAATAATCCGCCCGACTTGATTTGCTCGTTTTTGAAGGCCACCGGAATTGCAAAGTTTGCTGCTGCCTCCGTAAGTGCCGTCTGAATTGTCATCAGGGTGACTGCCTCCCCGTTCTGATACCTGATCGGATCTTTGTAGTCCCACAACTCATTTTCTTTAATCATTTCTTTTTCCTCCTGTGAATATTATTTAAGAACTATTTTCTATAGGTAACTTTACCTAGAAAACCCTTTGAATACTTTTTTAACTCAGGTGCCGCCAGTTCGCTGTCTATGGATGCACATTTTTGAATACATTCATAGGCATACGGCACATTTGCCTGAACATAGCCGCTCACACCATAGGCATAAATGATAGAAAGGACATAGTATGCCGAAGCCTCCTCAAACGGTTCTCTCCATTTTGAGCTTCCCATTATACTGAGGATTCCTGAAATATCATCTGAAATGTACGAACCATATCGCTCCGGTTTTCCAAAGTGCATAATCGCTTTGAGAACGGCAGCATACGGATACTTCTTTATATCTGTCCGCTCTAACATTCTAAGCGCCAGTTCCGTCTCGTCCCTCCGATAAGCCATTTCTGCCAGCTCCATACAGGCATCGACCTCGGTTTCTCTTGCCGAATCCGGCATAAAATTGCGTTGTTTCAGTTGATCTACCGCTTCCACGCTGATCTTCAATTCTCTGTATGCATCATTGTCCGCCCCGATTTTACGTCCAACATGACCTTTTAAAAACATATACCGTGCATACGCTTCCTTTACATTCAAATCATCGGGAAACAGTTGATTCGCCCTTGTAATCGTTTCTATGGCTTTCGTGAAACCTCCCTGTTCCGGATTAGAAAAAACAAATGCAGCATACCGTATCATAGCGTTTGGATCCTTTCCTTCCTCAGCCTGTTCCCGTAAAAACTCCTGAGGATTCTGGATCTGTTTGATTACCTTTTCCGCCCTTTCGTCCCCTGCCTC